>DASVRY010000112.1:0-3308 GCA_036388395.1 Chthoniobacteraceae bacterium | reverse complement strand
CAGTCGATCGCGATCTCTTCGCTCGGGATGCCGAGCATTGCGATCTTTCCACCGTGGCACATCGCATCGAGCATGCCGCGAAAAGCTGCCGGATTTCCCGACATCTCCAGACCCACATCGAAGCCTTCGTGCATCCCGAGTTCCTTTTGCACATCGCTTAAACTGCCGCCGCGGGCGACATTCACGGTGACATCGGCTCCCATCTGTTTTGCCAGCTCGAGGCGGAATTCATTCACATCGGTGACCACGACGAAGCGGGCACCCGCGTGCCGGACTACAGCCGCCGCCATGATGCCGATCGGCCCTGCGCCCGTGATGAGGACATCTTCGCCGAGCACATCGAACTGCAGCGCCGTGTGCACGGCGTTTCCCAGTGGATCGAAGATGCTCGCGACGTCCAGGTTTACTCCGGCTCGGTGATGCCAGACGTTCGACATCGGCAGCGCGACGTATTCGGCAAACGAACCCGGGCGATTCACTCCAACTCCTTCTGTATGCGCGCAGAGATGGCGGCGCCCCGCGAGACAGTTTCGGCATCGTCCACAGACGACGTGTCCCTCTCCGGAAACGAGCTCGCCGGGGAAAAAATCCGTTACGTTCTCCCCGACCTGCACCACCTCACCGACGAATTCGTGTCCGACCACCATCGGCACGGGAATGGTCCGCTGCGCCCACGAGTCCCAGTGATGAATGTGGAGGTCTGTACCGCAGATCCCGGTACGGTCGACCCGAATGAGCACGTCGTTCAGACCAACGTGCGGCTCGGGCACGTCCTCCAGCCAGAGGCCGGGTTCGGCGCGACGTTTGACGAGAGCTTTCATGGCGAACCCAAGCTTAAGCGCAGGTAACCTGAAGACGCAAAGACGCGAAGTGGATCAAACTTACCAGCCGTTGTGTCATTCAGCTTCAAACTGGATTCCACGGCTTGCACTTCCGCTCGCCGAGTCGCGCAAGCGCCTTTAACCTACCGGCCAATGCAAACCAAAACCCTGCGCAAGCTGGGCACGATGGCCGCCGCCGCTGTGCTCGCCCTTGCCACAACTACTATGAACGCCCAAGACAGCGCCGCTACCGGCGAGAAGTTCCTCAAAGAAAACGCCGCGAAAGAAGGAGTAAAAACGCTCCCGAGCGGTCTGCAGTACCAGGTGCTGAGGGAAGGCACGGGCAAGAGCCCGAAAGCGACCGATACGGTGGAGACTCACTACCGCGGCACACTCATCAATGGCACGGAGTTCGACAGCTCCTACAAGCGCAACGAGTCGGCGGAGTTCCCAGTGAACCGCGTAATCAAGGGTTGGACGGAAGCGCTCCAGCTCATGAAGGAAGGCGCGAAGTGGAAGCTGTTCGTCCCATCCGATCTCGCCTACGGCCCACGCGGCACGCCCGGTGGTCCGATCGGGCCAAACGAGACGCTGATCTTTGAAGTCGAGCTTCTGAAGGTGAAGTAACGCTTCGCCCGGAACCTGCGGCGCTCCGCACCTAAAGCGTGCGGAGCGCTGTATCTGGCGGCGCTGATTAGAGGGCGCCGTTCTGCGCGAGGTCGTCGAGAGTGAAGACGCGGCGGCGCCCGGTTTTCAAGTTACGAAAAGCAATCTCGTACCAGCCAAGCATGCGCTCCGGCTTGTAGGCGGCGCCGGCGATTTGGATCGGGCGGTGCTGGAGCACCCGATGGATAACGCGCTCGTAGCGGGACCGCGGGAGCGCTCGGTGGGTGCGGCGGTTCCAATCGATCATGCGACCAACGTCTTCATAGCGCGGCGGGCGCTCCGGAAAATCGAGCAGCGAACGAGCACGACCGTCGAGTACCGCGAAGACATGTTCCTCCGCATCGTCATCAGTGACACCGCGGATCTCCTTCTCAAAAGGCTTCGCAATCTCGTGACCAATATCGCGTAGGCTAAGGGTGCGGCCGTCACGGAGTTGCCACTCGGCGCTGTTCGGGTCGGTCGTGAAGGGGCTCTTTGGAAAGCAGTCGAACCGCGCCAGATAACCTTTGCGCGAAGTATGCGCACGGGGCTGGAAACCGGCGATCACAGGGATTCCCCGCTCCAGCAACTGCCCGAGGTCGTGGGACGGCCACTTGGTGACGGCGAGCACGATGCCGGTGATCAGTGATGCGGCGGCGATCATAAGATCTGGATCCGGCGTAAAGTCGGCGGTGATCTCGATCCGGCCTTCCCGAGGACGCACGCCGATACCGGTGCTGAGGCGATTTGCCGCGAGCAACATCACCGGTGGATGCAGGATGTAAGTGAGTAGGAGCGCGAGCTGGTGAAGACCCGCCATGTGGAGCCCGCGTTCCTCCGGGATGCTGATATTGTAATGCGCGCTGAAGCCCTCCAACCGCGTGTGCGCTCCCTTGGCAATCTCCCAAGCATCGAGCTCGTCGCGGACATAGCCGATCTGCTCCCAGAGGCAACGGCCGGCGCGGACGCTGCAGCCGCGGCCGATCTCAATGATGGGCGTGGCGAGTTCGATCACGCCCGTATCGAAGTAGAGCGCACCGCCCGAGGGGAGATGCCAGGAACGTCCGGTGCGTGGAATCATGGGCACGCGCACGATGTGCCGCGGATTGCCGAAAACGTCCTCCGGCTTGCGTTGCTGCTGATTGACGTAAAGCGTGAACTCGGCTTCGAGCCCGATCACCGGCAGCTGCGGCTGCGCAGAAGGGCGGCGTTTGGATGGAGCCGCAGTGGGAGATTTGCGCGTGTCGTGCATGCGTGGCGTAGCCACCCCGAATTCGCATCAGAGCCGTGGAACGAGCGTAACAAACCCGAGGTCGAAGTGTAGATGATCGTCGGTTTCACCCGGTCCGTGCCCAAACGGCTTCACGTGAACTTCCTCACCGATGCCTTGCGCCACCTTCGCGTATTTCTCGATCGTCGACTGATTGTCCAGATAGCTGTCACCCACACGATAGATATCCGCGGCAGCCGCCCAGTAATGTGGGCTGCGGCCCCCGGTCGCGAGTCCGTGTGCCGGCGATCGATAGCCGCCATTGACGGAGACGAAGACCGGCGCCTCGACCCGTTGGCGGAACGATTCAAGGTAACGCGCAAGAATGGCCACGGCGCACGGCACGTAGTGCGGGAACTGCCGGAGCAGCAAATCCGCCTCCCGGCAATCGACGGTGATCAACTCCGCCAGGGTGAAGTGTAGCGTGAGCTGCATTTGCTTCGCCTCTTCCCACGAGGGGATCTCGTAGAAATAGCGCGGCAGCCGATGCGTGCGCCCTTCCGCCGCGGTGATCTCCTCATCTGGCCGCAGCAGCTCACGGTGTTCCTTCGAGAGATTAAAGGCGTCGACGA
>DASVRY010000111.1:0-3214 GCA_036388395.1 Chthoniobacteraceae bacterium | reverse complement strand
GGCGTTTTCCCCCTGCTAATGCGCATCCTCGTTCTCTGCTACGAGTATCCGCCAGTCGGCGGCGGCGGCGGACGCATCGCCAGGAGCGTCGCCGAGGAGCTGGTCACCGGCGGCAATGAAGTGCGCGTGCAAACTGCCGGCATGTCGCACCTCCGGGCGCGCGAGATTATCGGCGGAGTGGAGATCTTCCGTGCGCAGAGCTTTCGCCGGCGGGAAGATACCTGCGCCGTGCACGAGATGGGCTTGTACGTCGCGACCAGCTTTCTTCCGACCTTGCGCCACATCTGGAGCTGGCAGCCAGATGTGATCCACGCCCATTTTGCCATGCCGACGGGCCTGCTCGCGTGGGCCGTGCACCTGCTCACGCGCATGCCATATGTGCTCACCGCGCATCTCGGCGATGTGCCCGGCGGCGTGCCGGAGCAGACCGATCGGCTCTTCCGCTGGATCGGTCCACTCGCCCGCGCCGTGTGGCGCCGCGCGGCTGCTGTCACCGCGGTGAGCACCTTTGTGCAGGAGCTCGCGGAGCTCGCCTACAACCGTCCAGTCGTCCGGATTCTCAACGGCATCGATCTTGCCGATGCACTCCCCGCTCCTCCGACCGCCATTCGGCCTGAGCGGCATCTCGTCTTCGTTGGCCGCTTCAATCCACAGAAGAACCTACTCCTCCTCATCGATGCGCTGGAGAAACTGTCCGCGCTGAACTGGCGTGCGACTTTCATCGGCGACGGACCCGACCGCGCGGCCGCGGAGCAGCGCATCGCCCGCTATGATCTCGGTGAGCGGGTGCACCTTACCGGCTGGCTACCAGCGGCAGAGGTGCACGGAATCCTGCGGGCCAGCGACATCTTGTGCATGCCTTCGCTGGCCGAAGGACTCCCCGTCGCCGGCATCGAAGCGCTAAAGCATGGCCTCGCGATTGTCGCCAGCGACATCCCCGGCGTGCGCGATCTGGTGGATACCGGGGTAAACGGCTACTGCGTGCCGCTGAACGACACTGCCGCGCTCGCCTTTAAGCTGCAGTGGCTTTTGGAAAGCGACGAAACCCTGCTCGCGATGAAGCGCGCGAGCTGGGAACGAGCACGCCGTTTCGATCTCAAAGCCGTTGCGGCCGAATATAAGACAGTGCTGCACAACGCCAGCAAACAGCGCTGATCCAGCTCGCCTCTCTAATCTTCTGCACCACAGGACCGTAGCTCTATCTAAACCCAAAGCGTCCCCACATGAACAAATCCGCTCTCTTCAATGCAGCACTGGTTCTCGCCAGTTCCCTAGCCAATGCCGCCGATCCGGCGCTTACCATTTACAATCAGAACTTCGCCGTCGTGCGGGATACTGTCCCACTCGAACTGCGGGCTGGAGGCAATGATGTGAGCTTTAGCGGAACGACGGCACATCTGGAGCCAAGTTCAGTGATCCTGCGAGATCCAGCCGGGCAGATAAAGCTGCAGATCCTCGAGCAGAACTATCGTAACGATCCTGTGTCGCCTGAGCTGCTCCTGTCGCTTTTCGAGGGGCAGACGATCAAGTTCACGATCCGGGAGCCAATGAAGCCGGATCAAACTGTCTCGGGCAAAATCATCCGCAGCGGCTATGCTGCGCACTCGCAGCAGGCGATGCAGCGCTACGGGCAGGCTTATGCGGCAACGCAAATGGCGCGTGCCTATAATCCGCAATCTGGTGCCCAGCCGATCATCGAAGTGGACGGGCAGATTCAGTTTGGTCTCCCTGGCACGCCGATATTCCCATCGCTGGGCGATGATACCATTTTGAAGCCGATGCTGTCGTGGAAACTGGCTGCAGCCGAGCCCGCCAAGCTGAATGCGGAACTTACCTATGTAACAGGAGGGATGAGCTGGGAGGCGGACTATAACATCGTGGCTCCCGAGAAAGGCGAAGTGCTGGGCATCGTCGGCTGGGTGACGATGGATAACCAGAGCGGAAAGAGCTTTCCAAATGCCGCCATCCAGCTCATGGCCGGTGATGTGAGTAAGCTTCAGCCGGGGGCGAATGCTGGCGGTCGCATGGATTCACGATCCGAAGTTTCCCGGTCGGCAGCGACAAAGCCTGTGACGGAGAAGGCGTTCGACGAATACCATCTTTACACCCTCGAACGCTCGACGACACTCCACGATCGCGAGACGAAGCAGGTGGAATTCGTTCGGGCGGAAGGCGTCGGGTCGGAAAGAATCTATGTCTATGATGGCCTGACGATAGACTGGAGCAGATGGAACTCGAATCGCGACGGCCTTCGTCGCAATGAAGAGTTTGGCACCGATTCGAACACCAAAGTCGCCGTGATGCGGCAGTTCAAAAATACAGCAGCAAACGGCCTCGGCATTCCCCTTCCAAAAGGCCGCGTGCGGCTGTATCGCCGCGACGGCGCACAGCTTCAGTTCATTGGTGAAAACACTATCGATCACACCCCAAAGGACGAACTTGTAAAAGTCTACACGGGCAATGCCTTCGACCTGGTCGGAGAGCGGCGGCGGACCGCTTTCAAGACCGACAGCTCCAGGAACTGGACCAACGAAACGTTCGAGATCAAGCTGCGCAACCACAAAGCCGAAGCTGTCGAGATCCGGGTGGTCGAGCACCTCTACCGTTGGGTAAACTGGGAGATCACCGAGAAATCCAACCCTTATCTAAAGACGAATGCACAGGAGATTCAGTTTCGCATCCAACTCGCGCCGGACGAAGAGAAGACTGTTACTTACAAAGTCCACTATTCCTGGTAATGAGAAGCGCGTCTTTGGGATTGTTGGCTGCAAGCCTCGCGCTGGCGGCACCTAAGACATCCCCCGCAGATGTTGCCGAGCTCATGCCGCGGCAAGACGCCGCGATGGATGGAACTGGAAAGTTGTGGGGCATCCCGGGCCCCGCAAACAATCGCTATGCCGATTACTTAATCTGCTTTGAAGCAGGCCTGTGGCGCGATGCTGGGTTCAAGAAGCCGGAAGGAACCGAACGGGCAGTAGCATTGCGGAACGGGCCGGGCGGCTCGGTCCTGTGTTTCTGGAAGGCAGCGGGGGAAACCTGTGTCGTCACGAGGCATCGCGGAGCGGAAATCGGTGTAGTGGTAGGAACGCTCCAAATCGCTCCGGAGTACGATGGAGATGAATTGCTCTGTCACGTGGACTCCAGAGGTGACGCATGGATCACGGGCAAATCACCCGATATTGTGCGGATCACGGCCAACGGTCAGGCGGAGGTG
>DASVRY010000110.1:0-1684 GCA_036388395.1 Chthoniobacteraceae bacterium | reverse complement strand
TGGGGGGCGTCGCGAGGTCTGCGCTCCTGCAATCCGCCACCCTGCGACCGTCACCAATCACCAATCACGCTCCTCCCATCGGTGTTTCATCTGTGTCCATCTGTGGCTGAGAGTCCGTGGCGCCGCCCGCAGCAGGATTTCTCTTCTTGCCAGCTTTCCCCTGCCCGATAGCCTCCGCCGTCTCTTTCGCGGGAGCAGTTTTCCCGCGGATCCAGATCAGGGAAAAACCATCCAGCACCACACAGGGAAATACCATGCAGCCCATTCACACTTTCAACGTCGTCCCCAAGCTCCCGAAAGCCCTCGAACCGCTTCGCGAGATGGTCTTCAACCTCTGGTGGACTTGGGAACCTTCCGCCCGCGCGCTTTTCCGCCATCTTGACCATGATCTATGGCATCGGACGAATCATAACCCGCTCCGCATGCTGCAGTTGTCGCGGCAGGCGCGCCTCACTGAAGTGGCGAACGACGACGATTTCCTGCGCGAGATGACGCGTGTTTACGAGAAGTATACGGCTTACATGAACCGGCCGGATACGTACGGCAAGCAACGGACGGAGAGCCCACTGCGGAAGGCGCCGATCGCTTACTTCTCGGCGGAGTTTGGATTCCATGAGTCTTTTCCGAACTACTCCGGCGGCTTGGGCATTCTCTCGGGCGATCATTGCAAATCGGCGAGCGATCTCGACCTCAACTTCGTCGCCTTCACCCTGCTCTACAAACACGGCTACTTCCGCCAGCAGATCAATAAAGACGGCCAGCAGGAGAGCGTTCAGCTGAACCAGAATTTCTCGCATCTGCCTGTGCAGGAGGTGCTGGGCAAAGACGGCAAGCCGCTCGTGATCGGCGTGGAACTGCCGGGCCGCACAGTCTGCTCGAAGATCTGGCGGCTGCAGGTCGGTCGGATCACGCTTTTCCTGCACGACACCGATCTCCCGGAAAACACAGAAGAGGACCGCGCGATCACGGCCCAGCTCTACGGCGGCGACAGCGAAATGCGAATCAAGCAGGAGATCGTGCTGGGCGTGGGCGGTGTGCATGCGCTCTACGCGATGGGAATTTCGCCGGCCGTCTTCCACATGAATGAAGGCCATGCGGCGTTCATTTCGCTGGAGCTGATCCGGCGTCAAGTCGCGGAGAACAAGCTGGATTTCTACTCTGCGCTGCAGGTTGTGGCGGCGGGTAATATCTTCACCACGCACACGCCAGTGCCGGCCGGCAACGACGCCTTCCCGCTGGAGCTGATGCAGAAATACTTCAGCGCGTATCCGGCAAAGGTCGGCATCGATTTCGACACGTTCGCGAGCTTCGGTCAGACCCGGAATGATCCGACTGAGCCATTCTCGATGACTATCCTCGCGCTCCGCACGAGCCGCCACGCGAATGGCGTCAGCGCCCTGCACGGACGGGTGAGCCAGGGCCTCTGGAAGGACGTCTGGGTCGGTGTCCCGCAGGAGGAGGTGCCGATTACGAGCATCACGAACGGCATTCACACGAAGACGTGGATGGCTCCGGAGATCGGCGCGCTCTTCGACAAGTATCTGCCGAATTGGGAGGAGAATCTCACCGATTCCGACTTCTGGCGTGGCGTCATCGACATTCCCGATAACGAGCTCTGGACCACACATCAGAAGCTGAAGAACCGGCTGGTTGAATTCGCCCGTGAGCGTATTCGCGTGCAGCG
>DASVRY010000109.1:0-4988 GCA_036388395.1 Chthoniobacteraceae bacterium | reverse complement strand
CCTCGGCTTCGACCAGTGGCGGGCGGCTTTCGTGGTGCTGTTCAGGTCCCAGCAGACCCTCCGCAACCAACTCTCTCTGGCGTTCCGCGACGAGGGTTTCATTCTCGCAGTGTGCTGCGACAATCACTCCAAGCTCTTTCGCCAGCTTCAGCGCTCGGTAGAGCTCCGTATCGTCGATCCCGAAGGCTCCTTTGTAAGCGAGGAAGATCTTAAAGGAACTCACCCCTCGGCTGACGATCTCCCGCAGCTGGCGCTTGGCGAGAGAATCAAACCGGGTCACTCCCATGTGGAAGCTATAATCGCACGCCGATTGCCCTTCGCTTTGCGCCCGCCAGGTCTCGTATCCGGCCAGTGGCTCATCCGTCCGCGCCGGGCAGCACATATCGAAGATCGTCGTCGTCCCGCCAACTAGAGCCGCCTTGCTCCCCGTTTCATAGGTATCCTTGGAGAAGGTGCCCATGAAAGGGAGATAGATATGCGTGTGTGGATCGATGAAGCCGGGAAAGACAAACTTGCCTGTGGCATCGATCACCTCAGCGCCCGCTGGCGCGTCCAGGTTGCGGCCGATCCTGGTGATCGTTTCGCCTTCGCACCAGATGTCGCCGGTGTAACGTTCGCTCGCTGTGACGATGTCGCCGTTCTTGATGAGTAAAGACATGGGAGTGGGGGTGGTTATTTATCGGCCCAAATGCTGCCATCGCCGTCGTTAAACCAACGGCTCGTGGTGACCTTCAGCTGCGTGAAAAACTGCACGCCTTCCCGGCCTTGCATATGAAGATCGCCGAAGAAGGAATCACTCCAGCCATTGAACGGGAACCATGCCATGGAAGCCGGAACGCCGATGTTGACTCCGACCATTCCGGCTTTTACGCGATGCTTGAACTCACGCGCTGCCTTTCCGGAACGGGTGAAGATCGATGCTCCGTTGCCATAAACCGACTGGTTTGCGAGCTGGATTGCAGCGTCCAGATCCTCCATGTGCATCACGTTCAGGACGGGGCCGAAGATTTCCTCCCGCGCCACGTGCATACCGGTTTCCACACCATCAAGGATGGTGGCCCCAAGAAAGAATCCTTCCGGAGCGCCGCTGACTTTCACTCCGCGCCCATCGGCGGCAATCCTCGCGCCTTCGCTGACGCCGCTCTCGATCAGTTCGCTGACTCGGTCGCGATGTTCCCGGGTGATTAGCGGGCCCATGTGAGGCTGGTCGTCAGTGTCTGTTGGGCCGACTTTCAGCGCGTTGGCGGCCTCGATCATGCGCGGGAGGAATGTCCTCTCCGCCGCTCCGACCACAATTGCTGTCGAGCCTGCCATGCACCGCTCGCCCGCACAGCCAAACGCTGCCTCGGCGACGCCGCGAACCGATGGTTCAACGTCCGCGTCCGGCATGATCACGACGAAGTTCTTCGCACCGCCATTCGACTGCACGCGCTTCCCATGGCGAGTGCCAGTCTCGTATATATACCGGGCGATCGGCGTAGAGCCGACAAAGGAAATAGCGCGCACTCCGGGATGAACGAGCAACGCCTCCACGACTTCACGTCCGCCATGGACGATGTTCAAGACGCCGGGAGGCAGGCCGGCCTCGGCAAGTAGTTGTACAATGCGGATGGCGGTCAGTGGAACCTTCTCACTTGGCTTCAGGACAAACGTGTTCCCACAGGCGATCGCCACTGGATACATCCACAGCGGCACCATCGCCGGAAAGTTGAAGGGCGTGATGCCAACACACACGCCGAGCGGCTGCCGGATTGCGTCGCAGTCAATTCCGCGCGCCACATTCTCCAGAATCTCGCCCATGAGCAGGGACGGCGTGCCGCAGGCAAACTCGACCATCTCAATGCCGCGGCGGACGTCCCCACGTGACTCGATTAAGGTCTTTCCGTGCTCGCGAGTAACGAGTCGAGCCAGCTCCTCAAAATGGTCCTCGAGGAGCATCTTGAACCGGAATAGTACCCGCGCCCGTTCCGTCGGCGGTGTTTCCATCCACCCCGGGAAGGCCGCGGCAGCAGCTTGCAAGGCTTCGTCGACCAATGTTGCACCGCCCAGCGGGGTCTCGGCAATGATCTCACCGCGCGATGGGTTAAAGACCGGAGAGGTCGCGACTCCCTCCACATAGCGCCACTCGCCAGCGATGTAGTGGGGAACCGGTTCTAGCGATGGGGCAGCCATGAAGATGCAGCGCTCAGGAAGAACAAGTCTGGTCTGGTCTGGTAGCTCCGGCAAGCAGCGGCTACGGGTTCATCCGTCTGCGAGCGCATTTGATTGTTGAACGAAGCTCTCCCCGCTCCATTCTCCGTCGGCGTTCACCACCCTGCTGGAAGCAGCCGCTTTCTCGGCTGTCTTTCGCTCCGTCTGGCGACGGACAAGGTCCGCGTGGGTGGTAAAGTATTGGAGGCTCCGGCCCTTGAAGTCAGCGAGGGTTTCAAAGCCGTGCTTTTCCATGAAGCCCAGCAATTCTTCGCACATCGGTTTCACACACTCGTAGCCAAACTTCATCACTCCGGTGCAAACCTGCACCGTATCCGAGCCGAGCAAAATGAACTGCGCCGCGTCGTTTCCGCTCTCGATGCCGCCAAGACCAGATAGCGTGCGCCCGGGGAATTCGTCGCGGATCATCGTCGCGATTTCCATGCACATCCTGAGTGCTATGGGCCGGACCGCTTTCGAGGAGTAACCGCCAGGGGTGGAATAGCCTTCCACCGACGGTTCGGGACGCAGGGTTTCGAGGTTCACGCCCATGACACTGCGAATGGTGTTGATCGCACTTAACCCCTGGCAGCCGCCTCGCAAAGCGGCTCGGCTCGGCTCTTCGATATGCGTCACATTCGGCGTCATCTTCGCCCAGACAGGCTTTTTTGCCGCCAGCGAAACCCATCCGCAGACCTCCTCGAGAATTTCCGGGCACTGCCCCATGGCGGCACCCATCTTGCGCTCCGGTAAGCCGTGTGGGCAGGAGAAGTTCAACTCGAACGCATCAACTCCTGCATCCTGACAGCGCTCGACGATCTCGATCCACGCATCGCGATTATATTCCTCCATGATCGAGGCGATGAGGACACCGTCAGGAAAAGCTTGTTTGCACTTGCGAAACTCTTCCAGCCAGATCTCGAACTTCCGATCGCTAATTAATTCGATATTCTCCCAACCAATAACCTCCTTACCATCAGCCGCGTGCAATTTAGCATAGCGCGGCGTGACATTGACGACCTTCGAAGAATCAAGACTAACCGTCTTGGCGATGACTGCCCCCCAACCTTCCCGGAAGGCTTTGCTAATAACGTTTAGATTCGTCCCCGGCGGGCCCGACCCGATGATAAATGGGTTCGGCAGCTTGAGGCCGTCGACGGTCGTGGCGAGTGTCGGCATGCGGCTCTTTACCGCGCCGGCCGCTGGAGGAAAAGGCGGAAGATCAGCCTTGCGCCATCCAGGCGAGGACCTTCGTCGCAAGGGCGTCAAACGCCTGCACGGCGAGCGCGAGATGCTCCTCTCGCGTATCTTCGATCTTGTTGTGGCTGATGCCGTGCAGGCTTTGCACAAACATCATCACCGTGGGCACACCAGCTCCTGCTACTTCGGCGGCATCATGCAGCGGCCCGGAAGGCAGCCGGTGCGAGCGTCCGCAAGTCTCGGCGATCGCTGCGTCGCATAAGGAAATCAGCTCGTCGTGGAAAGGCATTGGCGCGATCTGCAGGAGCCGCTCCCACGCAACCTCGACATTGCCGTCTGCTGCGAAAGTTTCGCTGGCGCTCCGGGCCTCACCAACCATCCCCGCCAGAGCTCCTTGATCGAGATGGCGCTGATCGAGTGTAATACGGCATTCTTCGACAACGCTTGTGACGATGCCCGGTTTGGTTGTACACGAGCCGATGGTGCAGACCCCGCCATGGCGTTCGGCGATTCGGTAAATCTCCGAGCTCATCCGGGCCGCAGCGAGAAAGGCGTCCCGGCGGCGGTTCATTGGCGTGCTTCCTGAATGCGCTGCCTGGCCCCGGAAAGTGATTGCATGCCGCTCAAGACCAAAGGTGCCCAGCACCGCGCCGAGCGGGAGGTCGAGGTCGAGCAAGACGGGTCCTTGCTCGATGTGCAGCTCAATGTAAGCGGCCGCATTTGCCAGTTCCGCGCGCGCATTGTTGACCTGCTCGAAGTCAATGCCGTGTTCCGCCAGCGCAGCCGGCAGCGTGACACCGTCTTGGTCGAGGAGGCGTCGCGCTTCATCCATGTCGAGATGACCGGAGCATGCCGACGAGCCAAACAGGCTTTTCCCAAAGCGTGCTCCCTCCTCATCAGCCCAGTCCACGAGGCGCACCGTGAACGGCAGGCGGCTGCCAAGATCGGTTCCGAGTCGCCGCAGAATCTCCAATCCTGCGAGGGTATTCAGGCACCCATCCAGCCAGCCTCCGTTCGGCACCGAATCGATGTGACCTCCGATGAGCAGCGCACGCTCGGACTCGCCGCGGAGCGTCGCCCATAGATTACCTGCCGCATCCCGGTGAACCTCCGCTCCTGGAACTCCAATCATCTTCTGATGAAGCCACTCCCGTGCGGCCCGCCAGGCCGGGGTGAAAGCAACGCGTTGCGCCCCGTGTTCATCTCCGGTCAGGGCGCGGAGTTCTTTCAGCTCAGCGATGGTGCGCTGCGGATCAACGGCTAACTTCATGAGGAGCCCGGCTCTCGCGCAGCATGCTATCCACTCGCTCTTTGATCTCGGCCGGCATCTTGAGCATCTCCGGCCAACCGCGGGTGTAGCCTTCGCCGGGAAGCTTTCGCGTCGCGTCGACGCCCATGTGGCTGCCGATGTTCGGGATGCTCGGGCCGTGATCCAAGGCATCGCACGGACTCTTGATGAAAGTCGTGTCTCGCTGAGGGTCCGTGTTCGCGCACATCCGGAAGAGGACCTCGCTCGTGTTATGCACATCGCAGTCTTCATCCACGATCACGATATATTTGCTAAACATCATCTGCCCCATGCCCCAGAGGCCGTGCAT
>DASVRY010000108.1:0-12510 GCA_036388395.1 Chthoniobacteraceae bacterium | reverse complement strand
GCGTCCTTCGCTCAGGAAGCGCTCGAAGAGCAGCTTGCCGCCCACTGGATCCACCGCCGTGATCCCTAGGCTGTAACAGACCGCGCTATTCGCCGCAGAGCCACGGCCTTGCACCATGATGTCGCTTTCGCGGCAAAAATTCACGATGTCCCAGACGATGAGAAAGTAACCGGCGAAGCCAAGCTTGTTGATCAGGTCCAGTTCCCGCTTGAGCTGCAAAAGCACGGCACGACTAAGCTTTGTGTAACGGCTGCGCGCCCCCTCCAGCGTGACGCGCCGCAGAAAAGCTTCCATCGTCTCGCCAGTCGGGACCTGATAGACAGGAAATTGGTAGCCAAGGTTTTCCAGCGAAAACTCCAACCGCTCCGCCAGCCGCATGGTGTTGGCTATCGCTTCGGGAAAACGGCTAAACAGCCACGCCATTTGCTGCGGACTTTTGAGATGACGCGCACTATTTGCGCTCAGCAGCTTGCCAGCGGCATCGAGGTGCGTGTGATTCCGTGCGCAGGTGAAGACATCAAGCAGATGCCGGCCCTCCGGCTTTGCATACAGCACACCATTGGTCGCGAGGAGCGGGAGCTGATGCTCCTCAGCCAGCTGCGCGAGGCTATTCACGATCCGATCTTCACTGCGGTGCAGGTGCCGCTGGATTTCCACATAGACGCCTTTGCTGCCAAAGGCTTCCTGCAGCCGGCGCAGCGTTGCCCTGGCGCGGTCTTGATCATCCACGTAAAGCGCCTGGTGCAGCGGGCCGTCTTCATCGCCGGTCAGGCAGACGAGCCCTTCGGCAAATTCCGGCAACTCGTCCCATTGCACTGCACTCTCTTTCTTGGTTCCACGCAACTTCGCCCTCGTGATCAGCCGGCATAGATTTTGGTAGCCAGTGCGCGACTCGACCAGCACCGGCAGTTTCGATCCGTCCTCCATACTAAGCTCCGCGCCGATGATCGCACGGACGCCATTCTCCTTCGCAGCCGCAAAGAACCTCGGGGCACCATAGACTCCGTCGCGATCGCACAACGCCATGGCTGGCATCTTCAGCTCGGCACAGCGATGAGCGAGGTGCTCGGGAAAGGAGGCGCCGTGAAGGAAGCTAAACGCGCTGCGGCTATGGAGTTCGACGTAATCCATCAGTCGTAAACTCCTTCCAGGCGCCATCCCTCATGTCCGCGAGAAAGCCGGTAAATACCGCCATCGGCAAGCTGCACATCCCACTCCTGAGTGGCCCAGCGTTGTGTATCCCACCATGCGCCGGATGCCTGGAAAGGGCCCCGCGCCTGCCAGACCGCACCGCTCACCTGCGCGGAAGTGACGGCTGCGGGGACCTGCTCCGCGAGCAATACTTGCGCGGTGATCGGCGGGCGGAAGCGGCGCAAAGGCAGCCCGAAATCTGGCGGCTCGACAGCGGGGCTGTCATTGCTTTCCAGATCCGTGAAATCTGGAACAACGAGCTGAAAAGCATCCGGCTTGTGCGTATCGGCGAGGATCGGCGTGCCGGCGCTCTCGGGGCCGAGCAAGGCATTGAGCCGCGCAAGCGTTTCGAAAAAATGATTGGGATCGCGCAGTGCCGTTTCAAAAAGACCGAACTGCTGACTCTGCGGCACGGCTGCTTTTGCCTCGAGGTGCAAGGCGACGATTGGCGATTCGGTCGTGAAGCTTTCCAGATGCGTATGCAGCACGCGGAAGAGCACCTCGACATTGCTCGTCGGCGACGGGATGCGGAAGAGGCGCCGATACTCTGCGTGACTAGCTAGGGTGAGGCGCAAGCTGATCTCCTCGGGCACGCGATGCACTGCTTCGAGACGGAGCGTCAGTTGCTCGAGAAATCGCCGGAGTATGAATAGCAACGGCTCCAGCGTTTCGACTTCGTTTTCGAATTCGATAAACTCTTCGTAAGCGGGCGGGACGAACGCAAGCTTCAGCAGCCGATCGAAGCGTCCGGCGGCGCGAGCCCAGAGCCGCCTGGCTTCCGTGCCGAGCCGGGCGGTGACCTCCTCTCTTCGTAATCGCGTAAAATCGCCCAAGGTGTGGACGCCCCATTTCCGCAAGATCGACACCATGTCGTCGGGAGCGCCCAACGCCTCCAGCGGCAAGTGCGCGGCAAAGTCCGACGAGCTGCCGACGGCGAGGATCGGCGCGGCGCATTGGGCAGCGAGCAGCGCGAGATCGGCATTGGTCGCAAAGCCGACGGCGGCTTTTAGATTCAGGCTTTCGAGATGGGCGATAACGCGCTCCGCCAGGCTCTTCTCCACCCCGGCTGGAGCGCCTCGCAGCTCGAAGGTGCAGATGCCGGGGGCGGTCGCCTCCACCCATGGTGAACAGGAAAATGCGCATTGCAGCAGCACGTCTGACGCGGCGTTTTCCTGCGCCGGGGCGCGCGGGAGGAGCAGCAAATCTCCGCAGCGGGCGAGTCCTTGCGTCGAGGTCATGCCGGCGTTCACGCCTAAAGCTCGAGCCGCGGAGGTGAGCTGGAAGATGGTAGCTTTTGCTGCCTCGCCATCGATCACGGCCACGGACTTGCTCAGGAGTTCGGGCTGATGCCGCAGCGCCGCCTGCAGGGCAAAATCCGGGATGCGAACGACGCCAAACATACACTGCGGGATCAGGCGAATTGCCTTACCTGAATGCGGGAAACATCGGTCGCATGCGCGCCGAGCGCCTTTGTGAGATCCGCCTGCCGCTGGGCAAAAGCGTCGAGGGTGAAATGCCCTTCGAGCTGTAATTTTACGCGGGCGCTGCTCACGAGACTCTTCCGCGTGAGGACGAGAAAAGCGGTAGCGGTGGGCTCGACCACGCGCTGGAGCCGATACCAGGCAGTGGCGGGAATCGCGCGCAGCTCTTCGCGGGTATTGGAGCGGAGATCCAGCACCGCGAGCGGCAAATTTCCATCGCGAAGGAGCAGATCCGCCGCTTTCACCGCCAGCTCGGCCGAATGGCACCGCACCCAAAGCAGCCGGCGCAGGGCACATTTTTTTACCGTCGCCGGATCAAAGGAATCCCGGCCGTCGATCAGCGCGACAAAAGCCCGCGCCTGTTCGACCTTCTGCAGCAGAGACACAAGGAGAAGGCCGCCACCGCAGGCGGAGGTGACCTCCGTGATGGCGCCCTGCGGCAGCCCGCCGGAGAGGGCTTGATCGATCTCCTCCACGCCCGTCGGGAAAGCGCCGCACGTCTTAACCTCCTGCTGCGGATACTTTTCCGCCAGAAGCTCGCGGAGTTCGATGATCTTCTGGCGTGGGTGCACACGCCACTTTTACCCGCGAAGCGACTACTGTTCAAGATGAACAGCATCGCGACTGAGGGGAGTTTTAACCACGGAGGACACGGAAAGCACGGAGGGGAGAAAAGACTCTCTCCTCGCCCGCTTTTTCCCTCTTCGTGGCCTTTGTGCTCTTCGTGGTTGAACTTTCTCGAACGCGTCCGTCAGCGCTGAGTCGCGGGCCATCGGCACTGCTCAAAAAGGAAACCCACAAACGTCTCAAAGAGCACAAAAGGCAGCCCTTAACCTCCTTACTCCCCTTTCCCTCCTCCGTGCTCTCCGTGTCCTCCGTGGTCAATTTCCTTTAGAGCGCGTGCCCGGTCAGGCGCTGGTAGGCTTCCTGGTATTTCTCGCTCGTGCGGCGGATGACCTCGTCGGGCAGGGTGGGCGCGGGCGGACGTTTGTCCCAATCCACCGTCTCCAGGTAGTCGCGGACGAATTGCTTGTCGAAGCTCGGTGGGCTGCTCCCGAGCGTGTGCTGATCCGCCGGCCAGAAGCGCGAGCTGTCGGGCGTGAGGCATTCGTCGATGAGGATCACTCGCCCATCGATGAGGCCGAACTCGAACTTTGTGTCCGCGACGATGATCCCCCGCTCTGCCGCATATGCGCACCCTTCTCCGTAGATGCGGAGGCTCAGGGTGCGGATTTGCTCCGCCACGTCGTCTCCCACGAGCCGGCGGCACTCGTCCCACGTAATATTTTCGTCGTGCCCGCTCGTCGCCTTGGTCGAAGGAGTAAAGATCGGCTCGGGCAACTGTTCCGCCTGCTGCAGACCAGCGGGAAGCGCGATGCCGCAGATGCTTCGCGTGGACTGGTATTCCTTCCATCCAGAACCAGCGAGATAGCCCCGCACGACGCACTCCACAGGCAGCGGCTGGGCCTTTTTCACGACCATTGATCGGCCGGCAAGCTGCACGCCATAAGCCTGCAGCGGCACGGGAAATTCCTCCACTCGCGTGGTGAAGAGATGATTTTCGACGAAGTCGAAGCGCGTAAACCAGAAGGCCGAAAGCATGTTCAGCACTTCGCCTTTGTGCGGAATGCCATTGGGGAGAATGCAGTCGAACGCAGAAATGCGATCCGTGGCGACGAGCAGGAGGGCGTCACCCAGATCGAAGATTTCGCGCACTTTGCCGCTCGCTATCTTGCGGACGCCGGGGATTTCGAAGGTAAAGAGTTCCACGCTTCCACGAGTATGGTGGAGAGCGGGAAAGGCAAGGAAGCAAAGCTGCGTGAGTGGTGATCAGTGAATGGTGATTGGTGGAAGAGCTCCGCGCTGGCGCCGACCAATCACCAATCACGCTTCTCCCTCCTCCCCGCCTGGCGTAAGAGGAGCACTATGCCTGCACCGTTCAGCTTCACTGCCCCGGCTCGTCTCGTGGATTTCATGCGCCAGGCCGATGAACCCGGACTGATCAACCTCGCCGCAGGGATTCCGGGGCTCGAGGCTTTGCCAACGCCGGAACTCGCCGCGGCACTCGGTGAAGCGGCAGCCAGGGAAGGCGCAAAGATCTTCGCCTATCAGCATCCTTCGGGTGATCACTTGTTGCGCGAGCTGTTGGCCGAGCGGCTGCGTAGCCGCGGAGCCGAAGTGCAAGGCGCCGATATCCTCACGACCACCGGCTGCACGCAGGCCTTGCAGCTCATGATCTCCATCCTTGTGCAACCCGGCGATGTCGTTGCTTGTGAAGCACCGGCCTATTATGGACTGCTCGAACTCCTGGCCGCCGCCAAAGCGCGCGTCCTGCCGCTGCCGCTCGCAGGTGCGGACGGCATCGACCTCGCGGCGGCGGAAGCGGCGCTGAAAGAGTGGAAGCCGCGCTGCCTCATTGTCTGCTCTTCGCTCTCGAATCCCTCGGGTGTCACGCTCCCGGAAGCGAATCGCGAGCGGCTTGTCTCGCTCTGCCGCGGGCTCGGCGTGCGCATCATCGAGGACGACATCTACGCCGAACTCGTGGACGGTGGCGCCCCGCGACCGATGCGGGCCTTCGATGACGGCTCAACCGTGGCCTACGTCTCGAGCTTTTCAAAATCCGTCGCGCCAGGGCTGCGCACTGGCGTCTGCGTGCCCGGGACGCTTTTCGAGGAAGCAGCCACTCGCAAATGTCAGCAGGACCTGCACGGCAGCGTCGTCCCCGAGATGGCACTCCGTTACTTTATCGGAAGCGGCGCACTGGAGCCGCACCTCGCCGCCCTGCGCGAGCGCAATCGGCGCCGACGAAGCCTCGGGCTGGCGGCTATCGAGCGAAGCTTTCCCGCTGGCACCCAGGTGACGCATCCACAAGGCGGCTACATGCTTTGGGCCGAACTCCCGCGTCTGATCGACCTGACGAAGCTCCGATCACGCGCCCGCGTCGACCGGATTGTCTTTGCTTCCGGAGATGTCTTTTTCGCCGCCAGGCCGGCTCGCAGCTACCTGCGGCTAAACTGCGCCAAAGCCACGGAAGAGGACCTCACCGCTGGCTTGGAGCGACTCGGCGCGCTTCTGCAAGACTCAGCATAGTTGTTGAACCGGCGGCCTCGGCAACGCGCTACCAGCCCCGCTCGTGGACGTTTGACCTCTTCTCCTCCGCTCCACGTCTCCCGCCTCCTAACCGGCCGCCGCTCGAGAGCGCGAAACGTCAGCGTCCTCGAACGTCTCTCCACAATCCTCCAACGATTGCTCAAGAGGATTAACCAGACGGGCCGCGGTGACATCGCGGTTCGTCTCAAATTGCGCTCCGCAGATCCGGACGAAAAGCTTTAGTTGCCGCAAACGAAGTCCGGGATCGGGATTGTTGGCGCAAAGCTGATCGATCTCATCCCGACTGAGAAAGTGAAAACCACGCTGTGATAATCCTGCCCGTGCGTCATCCACAAGGCGAAGCAGGAGTTCCTGGGAGGGCTGTTCCATCTCTCCCGGTAAAGCCGATGTCCTGATGGGGCCACCCTAGAGAGCCTTGGGAGAATAGCTGACGGCGACCTTAGACAAGTGGCGCGTTTGGATCGTGCTTGATCTCGCTCTCGGCGCCTTTGCCAAGAGCTGCCTCCAGCTCCTGCACCTTCTCCGCGAGCGCTGTCTGTAGGCCGATGATTCGTTGCCCCACGCGGATCCGCGCGTGCAACTCGTCCTTTTCGAATGGCTTTACGAGGTAATCGTCAGCCCCTGCCTGGAGCGCTTCGACCACGTCTTCGGTGCGATTGCGAGCCGTCAGGAGGATCAGATAGATGGTCTTGTTCACCTCGCGCATCCGCCGGCAGATCTCCACGCCGCTGATCTCAGGCATCATCCAATCGAGGATCGCGAGCATCGGCGCGTCGGGCTTGCGCAATTCAGCGAGTGCCGCAGCCCCGTCGCGAGTGACGACCACTTCGTAACCCCATTGGTTCAGGCGAAGGGCGAGCACCTCACGCGATACCGGGTCATCCTCGGCGATGAGGAGGCGGGTTTTCTCGCCCTCAGCAGGAGTAAGCGTAGGCAGGCGCTCAGCTTCACCACTCGGGCCAGGAAAAATCCGCCAATGATCCGGAAACTGGAGCGGCGCAGAAGGTGGGGGGGTGCTCGGCATGGAGGATTTTGTGGAGGAGCAGTTGGGCGGCTCCTTCTCGGTGAAGATTAACGTTGAGCATACATCAATCAAGGAGCGGCTTTCACGGATGAGCATTCGACCTTCTGCCATCGGGCATCCGGCATTCAGCACTTCACGCGGCCGCGGAAAAGGCGTTTACGCCAGGTGTCGCCCTTGATAGGTTCACCGCCTTTCCCATGGCTACCCCTCACCTCCCAAGCTCCCCTACACGCCGCGATTTTCTTAAGAAGGCCGGCATCGCTTCGGCGGCCCTTGCCGTCGGCGCGCCCTTCGTTCGAGCTCAGGACAAGGCGGGTGCAAAAGCACCGGTGCTCGGGCAGGGCGGGCACCAGTTCGAATGCATTCACGACTGGGGCCAGCTTCCGGCGGATATCAGCTACGGGAATACCCATGGCGTCGCGGAAGACTCGCAGGGTCGCATTTACATCAAGCACACGGTCGGCAAGAACAGCATGAAGGGCGACGCAATCGTCGTTTTTGACGCCGATGGCAAGTTCATCAAATCGTGGGGCGCGGAGTTCCGCGGCGGAGCGCACGGCATGCATCTCGCAAAAGAAGGCGGGCAGGAATTTTTCTATCTTTGCGACACCTCGCGAAAGCTCGTCGTGAAGACCATGCTCGATGGTGAAAAGGTTTGGGAGCGCGGCTGCCCCGAGGAAACTGGTGGCTACAAGAAAGCCGACGAATACGTGCCCACGAACGTCGCCACTGCTCCGGATGGCACGGTGTTCGTCGCCGACGGTTATGGGCGTAATTACATCCACGTCTACAAGCCGGACGGTACTTATGTGAGAACCTTCGGCGGCACTGGGAAAGTAGGCGGCCGCACGAGCTGCCCACATGGTCTCATGGTCGACACCCGCGGCGAAACTCCACTACTCGTGGTCGCCGATCGCAATAACCGTCGCCTGCAATACTTCACCCTCGCCGGTGAGCACGTGAAGTTCGTCACCGACGAGCTGCGCGCCCCCTGCCACTTCGATCAGCACGGCACCGATCTGCTCATCCCCGATCTCGAGTCGCGGGTGACGCTCTTCGACAAGGAGAACAAGCTCATCACGCACCTCGGAGACGGCAAACACTACAACGGGATCCGCGACAAGGATCGGTCGGCGTTTACGCCTGGTCAATTCGTCGCTCCGCATGGCGCCATCTTCGACAGCAAAGGCAACATCTTCGTCGTCGAGTGGGTCGAGGTCGGTCGCGTGACCAAGCTCCAGCGCGTGGCGTAGCTTCGCTGCAACATGCAGCGTTTGAGAGGCACCTCGGGTGTCATCCAGGCTCTATCGCGCTGAAGAAAACGCGGCCGGCTGCCTTTGGATAGATCGATTGTTCCTGAATCGGGCGAACCGTCTCGCCGGGTACCCAGATACACCCCAGGCTAACTTGGCTGGGACGGGTGGGTAGCCCGCGTTCGCCGTGGCGGATTAACTGATCGCACAGGTCCACCCCGCTTCGTCCTATTCCCTCTTCGTCCTCGAGGAAGGTAGCGAATTCTTCCATCCCTTGGTTCCCGCCGATCGTAATAAAGCCACAGTCTTTCCCCACCTCCACTCCGTGGCCCTGCAAGTGGCGCCACGTGCAAAGAGCGAAGTCTATAACAGCATCCGGCCGATACTTCTGCCACCAACTCTCAAAGGCGGAGGGATCCCAAGCTCGAAGCACCAACGGGGAAATAGCCACCGCTCCAGGATCGCTGGCTTGGGCAGCGAGGAATGCCCCGAGCCGTTCATCGTCATCGATGATCGGTGGAGTGTGTTGAAAGAAGCAGGCTCCGATTCGTTCGTAGCCGCGGGAGCGCAACTGCCGCCATCCCTCCAGCACCTCCGGGAAGATCGAGGGGCGGACCGTGTGAAACTCTCCGACCGGCGCGTAGCGGCCCAACCGCACTACACTGAACAAATCCCAATCCACGGATTGCAACGGTGGGGGATCATACATCGGCCCGAGGATCAAACCGGCAACCCCCCGAGCGCGGAGCATCCGGTCCCAAGCCGTGGGCGTGCCAGCGAGATGGAGGTCCACCCGCTCGAACCCATACCCCAGCTCTGTGCACCGAAGCTGCACAGCCTTTAGGAAGTAAGTATCGCCCTCGCGACAGGCGGCCGTCTGCTCAGCGGTCACAAAACCCAGCGACATCCGCTTGCGCGCGGCGTTCTTTCTGAGCGGACCAGCACGCAGAAGCGAAGCCGCGAGATTCGGCTCATAGCCGAGCTCTCTGGCTGCACCTCGAACCTTCTCCAGAGTCGGTGGGCGAACCTTGTGCGGGTAGTGAAAAGCGTGGGAGACCGTGCCGAGGGAAACTCCTGCTTTAAGGGCAACATCACGGGCTGTAGGAGCTTTCATGGACGCACGCCAGTCTCCACTGGTTCGCGTGGAAACACGACAAAGGATCAACTAGCGGGCAACCTGCACCACGCGGGACCGATCTTAGCGGAGGGAAGATGGGCGGTGGAACGGGGTTTCTCGCAATCACAGGGGTGGGATTCTCAGAGCGCTCTGTATTTTGATAGCGAGCTTCCTGAGCAAGCAACGGCCCGACCTGTTGCCAGGGCGGGCCGCACACTCGGTAAAAACTATTTGTCGCCTAGGCCTTGCGGCGGCGAATCATCCCGATCAACCCCGCTGTCCCGATCCCCAACATCATCGCAGAGGTGGGCTCGGGAACAGCCGCTACACCAATTACATCTAGTTCCCGGTAGGCGACCCAGTCGTTTTCCTGACGAGGGAATTCGAAACGGACGCTCTTCACGCCCTGCGCAACAAAGGAGGTGGTATCCGTGACGCTGGATTTGATGCTCGCGGGCACGTTCCCGGGACCATCAGTGTAATTTACAGAAGCGAGCTGAAGAAATGTATCCGGAGCCGAAATCGTGGAATAAAGAAGGTTATATTCTGGATTGTCGCGGCCGTTGTCGTTCCACCCGGTGTAGATATTTATCTCCGATAGGTTATATCCAAAAGCGTTAATGGTTGTATTAAACGTGTAGGTAATACTGAGGAAAGGACTGGAATCCTGTCCAGCAATACCCGCAGACGCGGCGCGGGAGGTGGGAGTTCCGCCAGCAACACCAAAAGCTCCATCAGTAAGAACTGACACGCCAGCAGTAGTATCGCTACCGTCGGCCCGGGTAAACAGGGAGTCAGTGTCCGTGAGCTCATCTCCGGCCGCATTACGATTAATATGCGTAGTGCCGGCCGCTTGGAGCAGGTCCGTGCTGGACACTTCAAAGGCGGAATTTTGAGGGGTATTCGTCACCACGATCGCTGCGTGCGACGAATTGGTGAGTGCAAGCAGGGCGGCAGAGCCGAGCAAGACCGAAGGTATAAAAATGTGTTTCATTGGTAGGAGGTGGTTGATGACGAGCGCACTACATCCCTTCCGGCGTTTACACGCAAAGCAGCGGAAATTGATACGTTTCAATCGCGCTGTCGCTGCCCGGATCGCCTTCCAAGCAGCAAAAGTTTCCTACCCGACAGCGAGCCAAATGCCTGCCGCTGTCGAAGCCGTTATTTCAGCGAGCGGAGGTACGTGAAGAGATCCGAGACGTGTTCCGGCGCCATGCTTTCGAGCAGACCTTCCGGCATGAGCGAGCGCTTGCTCACTGACGTCTTGCGGATCTCCGCGCGCGGGATCACCCGCTCCTCTGCACCCGGGGGGCGCAGCGTGATCGCATCGTCTGCTTCCTTTACTAAAAATCCGCTGAGCACATCGCCATTCGTCAGCTCCACATCGTAGCGATAATAGCCGCTCTCGAGCTGGATATGAGGCGTGATGATATTCCGCAGGAGTGACTCGGTGCCCATCGCACCCGCCCCGCTGAGATCTGGACCGATCTTGCCGCCCTCACCTTTGACGACGTGACACACCGCGCAATTGAAGTCGAAGCGCATCTGCCCTTTGACGAGATCTCCCGGCTTCTCCGCGAGCGCGCGGAAGTGGGCAAACTTCTCATTCAGCAAACGTGCGTCTTCCCCAGTGAGCAAGGCAGGGAAATCGCGCACTTGCTGCACCCGGGCTTGTCCGCGCATCGTGCCCCAAGGGCCGGCACCGGTGGCAAACCGCACCAACTGTGGCGGCAGCGGTTCACTGGCAAAGCTCTGCAGTTGCGCGTCGCGAATCTCCTCCGCCGTGCGCTCCACGTTCCAAGCCCGGAACTCGGTGAACCAGCCCGCTGTGCCTTTTCCCACGCCGTTGCCGCCAATATGGAGAGCCGTTAAGGTAGCGCTGAAACCCGACTCCTTCTCCACGTCGAGTTCGCCATTGAGGTAAATTCGGAACCGGCCAGCGGAGTCACGAGTGACGGCGACATGCGTCCACGTCTCCGGCTTCAGCGCAGTGCGCGCTACGATCACATCATGCGCTTCGCCTCCGACAAACACCCGCAGTCGGCCATCATAGAAGTTCAAGCTCGGGCCTGCTAGCGAACCAAGCAGCGTGTCTTCGTTGCCGATCCCCGCGTCCAGCTTTACCCAAGCTTCGACGGTAAATGGCCCGACGAGATCAATCCCCGTCTCAACAATATCTCCCGGTCCGCCATCGAGGCGAAGCACCGGCTGCAGAGCGCCTTTGATCTCACCGAGAAGAGCAGTAAGTTCGGTATCATCACCTAACACCGCACTCAGCTTCTCGATCGCGCTGCCATCCAGATCCTCGACCGGAAGCCGGCCCGCTCTCACTGCGGCCACAAGCGCCTGGCCCTGCGCCTTTGAGGAGGCCAACCGTTCGATCGCCAGCTTGCGCAAGGCAACGGGAAGCTTGGGCCAAAGACCGACCACGATCGGCACCGCCTGTTCGCTCTTCCCGGAAGCCAAAGTGGTAATCGCCTCCCGCTGCAGCTCCTTGTTCGTCGAGGTGAAAAACGGCCGCAACAGGTCCACATCCGCCGAGCCGATCTCATGCAAAGCGCGGATGGCAGCGATGGATTCCGCCGCAGACCGATCTTTCGTCTGCAGTATAGTCTTAATCTCCGGCTCTAGCTCTGTCAGCTTCCGGCCGGCCGCCAGCCGCAGCAAAAGCAAACGATTCGCCTCCGTCGGATCATGGCTCAGCAGGTCCCTCATCGAGCCAACCACCATGCTCGTCAGCTCCGGAGTCCATGCTTTAGCCGGCACCCCCTCGAGAGCCGCGAGCGCCCCAGCACGCTGTGTTGGATCATTAAGGATCTTCTCGAAAGCAGTTCGAACAGTCGGCTGAGATAATTCTGCTGCGAGAAGCGAGATCTCTTCAGGCAAGAGCTTCCGCTCGAGGTCTGGCGCGATGCGCGACAACGCGGCTGCGCCCTCTTCGGGCGGCACCACTAGGCAAAGCAGAGCGCGAGTCTCAAGCGGCACGCCACCGGAGAAACGGGAGACAGTTCCATCGGCCAGGTACGGGCGGGCTGCGTCGATCTGCTGCTCGAGCGAGGCCCGAAGTTGTGCCCGTTGAAATCTCGCCTGAGGTGACTTCGTCAAAACATCGACCTTAGGCGGGGGAATCAGCATGGTTAGCAATGCCGAGGAGTTGGGATCAGCCACACCTTTCTGGAACGTACTTATAAGCTGCACCCAAATTGGGTCGGTCGGCTTCCAAAGTGAACTGGAACCAAAGAGCGTGATTACCGCGTCGGGTCCTCCAGGCATTCCCACTTCCACGAGAGCACGTACTGCCTCATGCTTGAGCGCCCCCCCGTTTGAAGCCAG
>DASVRY010000107.1:0-2779 GCA_036388395.1 Chthoniobacteraceae bacterium | reverse complement strand
ACCAGTGGCTGCTGAATGTCGGCAATGGGTCGAAAGCGGACCTTCAGGCGGCTGTTCGCAATGGGTGGAAGCGGCCATGCACAAAAGCTACGTGTCCGCACCGACGCGAGCCATCAGGCTCGTGCCCGCTTTGTCAGTGGTTGCGTAGGCCATCACAATCATCAGATCGGGCTGTCCGCCTGGGGTGTCGACCTCCCGTGCAAGCGCGACCAGCGGCGGAGTGGTCTTCAGAAGGAAGATAATGTCGCCGCGCAGGGTTCCTAAAAGGGTATAGCGCTCCTTCCGAACCGCAGTCTCAGCATCAAGTGAGTGAACCGCCGCCACCGCTAACGAGGAGTAGACGCGTCCATAGAGCGATGGGCTGAACCACCGCTGCAGAAAATGACCTTCTTCCGCTTGGCGAGAAACTCTGGGGCATCCCTCCCCCTATGCGGCCTCGTCAGTTAACAGGCGGCAACCTATCCATCTACGCCGACGGCAAAGTGGTCCACCGGGACACATACACCAGCTCGGCTGATTGTCCGCATGGGTGGAAAGCAGACATTCGGTCGGCCCATCTACCGCGACTAGCGCTCACCGCTTCGTTGAGACGTCTGCGGAGCGGCAAGATGTTCTTTGGCTTCCTCTTGCCAGTCCGCGTCCTCAGGCAGCTGGAATGCGCGGCGGAGCAACATTCGGGCTCGGTGGTTTCTGGTGAAAGCATGCTGTCCGCGGGTGGCTTCACGCTCGCTGCGGACGCGATCCTTTCGCATTGCGAAAGCCACGCGGAAGAACATGAACCCGAGCATCGCAGCTACAGCAGCCGCCAGTACCAAGTAGAGCATTGCGTCCGAACGGGGCGCCGGTTGAGCGGTTCCAGGGGTCGCGCTAAGATCCAAGATGGCTCAACTGCGGATGCTCCCGCTGAACGTCCGCAATGGGTGGAAAGAAGACCTTGGCTGAACCATAAGCGGACATGGCCGACTGGACCTCCGGTTACACTGCCGCGCAGCTTGATGAAGCGCAGGAACGGTATGAGGTGCGGTTTCCCCGGGACCTCATTGATCTCCTATCGGAGCGACGTCCCGCACGAGGATACGACTGGCACACCGAAGACCCTCGCATCCGAGAGATGCTGAACTGGCCGTTCGATTTGCTGCTGTTCGACGTCGAAAATGGTTTCTGGTGGCCAGATTGGGGAGACAGGCCAACAAGCGCAGAGGAACGAGCCGAGGTTCTGCGGGCGGTGTTAAAGCGCGTCTCGCGCCTCATTCCGCTGCTTGGTCACAGGTTCCTGCCTGAAACGCCTTCGGAAGAAGGCAATCCGGTCTTCTCCATGCATGGCTTCGATACGATCTACTACGGTCGAGACCTCACCGACTATTTCCAGCACGAGTTTTCCGTGCGGCTGTTTGATCGGGTGCCGGTAAAGCAGGATTACAAGTTCATCCCGTTCTGGTCCGACCTCGTGGAGAAGCCGGAGGTCGGCTACGCCTTCTACGAGGCCGAGGTGTCAAGCCGGCGCTAACGGCCACCCGGAAGTTCGCTGAGGGTCCGCAATGGGTCGAAAGCAGACGCTCACCGGCTTCCGATTTGAGTGGAAAGCGGACATTGCGGAACGAGTCCAAGCAGCCAACGCTAAGGAGGTGCTTCCTCCTCCAGATTAAGGTGCTTGACCGTTGCAGCTGCCCTACGAGCACGCCCGATGAGCCTATCGACTACCGTCGCCTTGGCAGGTGCCCGCGGCGACCTGGGGGCTCGGATCACCAAGGCACTCGTGGCTCGGGGAGCCGAGGTTCGCGCGCTGCTGGACCCTGAAGCGGGGACAGCTGAGGGCAGTCGCCTGGAGGCACTTGGCGCCCGCGTCTTTCCTGCTCACCCTGAGGATGTTGCCAGCATGGCCCTAGCTTGCGCTGGAACCTCCTGCGTCGTGTCTGCACTAAATGGCCTCCGGGACGTGATTATCGGGCGCCAAAGCCGTCTCCTGGAAGCGGCGGTTATAGCGCGCGTGCCTCGCTTCATCCCTTCGGACTTCTCTGCCGACTTCACGAAGACGCGGCCTGGCCAGAACAGAAATTTTGATCTCAGACGAGAGTTCATGAGCCTTGCGGATCGAGCCTCCATTTCGGTGACCTCGATCTTCAACGGGGCCTTCATGGATATGCTGGGTGCGGAGATGCCCCTCATCCAGCCACGCATTCGCCGAGTGCTCTATTGGCAGAGTGCCGACCAGCTACTCGACTTTACCACCAAGGATGACGTCGCCGCCTACACCGCAGCGGCTGCCCTCGACCCTGCGGCCCCGCGGATTCTTCGGATCGCAGGCGACAGCCTCTGTGCGCGCGAGCTCGCGGCCATCATGAGCGTTTTCTCCAATAAGCACTACCGAACGCAGTGGGTCGGCACCGTCGGCACGCTAGGAGCCATGATCCGCCTGACCAAGCTCCTCGCGCCGCAGTCCGAGGCGACGTTTCCTGCCTGGCAGGGCATGCAGTACATGCGCGATCAGTTTAGCGGACGGGCGAAGCTCAGCCCGCTCGACAATGCCCGCTACCCCGACGTGAAGTGGACCTCAGCGCGCGATCACCTAGAACACCTAGTGAGCAGCAAGCGAATGTCGTGAATGGGTGGAGAGCGGACACCGCGAAACGCATAGTTCGCCGTCGTTGGCCGCGGCTATTTTTCCTTCATCACCCACACGCCGTCCCACGGCGCTTCGGGAGGTGCCGCCTGGAGGAGCCGGCAGCGATCGATATAGGTACGGGCAAGCTGATCTTCCGGGTTGAGCGACAGGCATTGC
>DASVRY010000106.1:0-6163 GCA_036388395.1 Chthoniobacteraceae bacterium | reverse complement strand
CCGCGGTTCCGGAAGACCCCGCGAGCTGGGGGCTGCAACCCTTTCGCACGACGCGGCGTGGAGCCTACGGGCTGGGGCTTTTCTCCGCGCGGCGGTTGCTCCGGGCGATCGGCGCAACTGTCGAAATCGTCCATGAACCGGCGGCGGGAGAACTCCGCACCCGCGTGATTCTGCCTTTGGTCTAGAACTGTGAACGTCCCCGCTGTCGATAAAGGCATC
This sequence comes from Chthoniobacteraceae bacterium, assembly GCA_036388395.1. Lineage (GTDB taxonomy): Bacteria > Verrucomicrobiota > Verrucomicrobiia > Chthoniobacterales > Chthoniobacteraceae > DASVRY01. The sequence goes on along the minus strand of DASVRY010000106.1, from coordinate 5,944 downwards.
CAGATCGTCGTCATTGACGACGAGCGGCCTGTCCTGATGACGCTCGAGGGGCTGCTGCAGCGACACGGTTACGGCGTGCACCTCGCGAATACAGGCGCCGCCGGGATAAAGCTCGTCGAGAAAGTCAGCCCGGCCATCGTTCTCCTCGACCTGGGATTGCCGGACGCCAACGGTCTCGATGTCCTCCGCGACTTGCGTGCGGAACATTCCGAGATCCAGGTGATCATCCTCACCGCACAAGAGTCCCTGAGCAACGCCATCGAGACGATCAAGCTCGGAGCGTTTCACTTCATCAGCAAACCCTACGCGCCGGAGGAATTGCTGAGCTTGATCACGCGCGCATGCGAGCAACGCCAGCTCGTGCGGGAGACCAAGCAGCTCCGCGCTCGGACCGAGCAGCTTTCCAAGCGCCTCGAGCGTGCGGAAGAACAGCTCGCCCCGAGCCTGAAAGGCCGGCGCATGCAGGAGATCGGCGAACTCGTGAAGCGCGTCGCGCCGACGGAGGCAAACGTCCTTTTGCTCGGCGAAAGCGGCGTCGGGAAAGAAGTAATGGCGAACTACATCCATCGGCTGAGCCGGCGCGCCGAAGGTCCGTTGATCAAGCTCAATTGCGCTTCCTTTCCGCCGAACATGATCGAAGCGGAGCTTTTCGGTTACGTAAAAGGCGCGTTCACCGGTGCCGTCGTGGACTTCCCCGGAATGGTGCGCGAGGCGGAAGGCGGCACCCTTTTCCTGGATGAAATCGCCGAAATGCCGATCGAGCTGCAGACGCGTTTTTTGCGCGTCTTACAGGAGCGGGAATGCCGGCCGCTCGGCGCCACCAAAAGTGTTCCCGTGAACTTCCGGCTGGTCGCGGCAACCAACCGGCCGATCGCCCAAAGCGTCCAGCAAGGCCAGTTCCGCCAGGATCTTTACTACCGGCTGAACACGTTCCAGATCGAGCTGCCGCCACTCCGCGAGCGGCGGGAAGAAGTCCCGAGCCTGGTCGCCACTTTCATCCGCGCGATTGCGGCGCAGAGCGGAAAAGCGGAGCCGCAGATTTCCATCGAAGCGATGCAGCGGCTGAAAGATTACTCCTGGCCGGGAAACATCCGCGAGCTGCGCAACAGCGTGGAATACGCGGTGGTCCTGGCCGATGACGCGATCACCGAGAATCATCTGCCGCCGGAAATTTGCCTCCCGATCGTGCTGCAAGGCGCCTCAGCGCCCGCCACCCCGGCGAACACCTTGAACCTGGATGATCGCGAGCGGGAATCGATCATCGCGGCGCTCCGGCAATCCCACGGGAACAAAAAGCGCGCCGCTGAGTTGCTGGGGATTCATCGCCCGACGCTTTATAACAAGATCAAGCGCTACGGCATCGCCGTTTAGCGCTTCAGCACTTCAGCGGATTGGCGCCGGGGATCGTTGAAGTGCGATTGCCGCCAGATCGTCGGAAAATTCCCCATTCGCCACGGCGGCGGTCAATCCCCGCAGCGTCGCCTCCAGCACGGTGTTCGCACGCGGTCCCGTACGGAAGATTGCCACCAGGTCATCGATGTCCATCCGGTGTCCATCGGCTCCCACGCCGCTGATCAAACCGTCCGTGTAGAGGAGCGCGGTGTCGCCCGGATGAAGGTCCGCGACCGCTTCGGTGATGAGGAAGTTTTCGCCCAAACCGAGCAAGGTGCCTCCGGCTTCCAGCCGCTCCACCTCGCCGCCAGCGCGTCCGATCAACAGCGGCGGATGACCAGCGGCGGCAAAGGTGATGCGGCCGGCATTTGGCTCCAGAACTGCGCACGCGGCGGTCAAAAACGAGCGGCCGCCGAACACGGCGAAGAGGTTCTGATTCACCTGGTGGAGAATCTCCGCGGGAGACATCGACTGCTCGCTCGCGTGCTGGAAGAGCAGCCGCGCCAAAGCGGTCAGCAGCGCTGCGGAAGAACCGTGACCCGTCGCGTCGGCAATCCAGAAGATCCAGTGTTCCGGATCCAGCGACTCCCAGCCATAAGCATCGCCGCCGACCTGGATCAGCGGTTGATAGAAAGCCGCCACATCCCAGCCGCCGATCACCGGCGGACGCGTCGGGATCATCGCACGTTGAGTCGCCTGCGCGGCTTCGAGGTCTGCTTCCCGCACACGACGCCATTCTTCGAGTTCGGCATTTTGTTCCTGCAGCTCCGTGCGCATGGCGCGAAGTCTGAGCTGTGTCTGAATCCGTGCCACCAGCACCGCGACGCTGATCGGTTTGCTGACGAAATCGTTGGCTCCAGCTTCCAGACAGCGCACCTCCTCTTCTTCGCCCGAGTGAGCCGTGAGGAGCACAATCGGGAGCTCCGAAATCGCCGGACGCGGATCTCCGCGCAATTGCACGCATAGCTCCGCGCCGTCCATGTCTGGCAGCTCAAAGTCCAGGACCATGACGTGGGGCGCGGCGGCTTCCAGCTGATCGAGTGCTTCTTCCGCAGTGCCCGCCGTATCGACAGTAAACCCCAGCCGCTGCAGCGATCGCGCGAGCATGCGCGAAGTGGAAATCTCGTCATCCACCACCAGGACCCGGACCAAACTCGCGTCCCCGGGAGGCGAAGGTTTGGCTTTCTCAGACGACACAACCCTGCAACGCGGTTCAGCCGTCCGACGGTCGTCTCAGTGCGCAAAAAGCCGCCTGCTCCATACCGCCGCGACTTTCGATCCGGTCGATTCGTTCCCATGACCGACCAACCCTCCGAGCCACGCGTCGACACCGCGGTGCCTCATCCTCCCACCGAACATCTCAGCGATGAGCAGAAGAAAGCCCTCGAGCTCCAGGCGGACGTGGAACACACCGACGGCCTCCAACGCGAGCGCTTGACCGAGGAAGCGGACCGGCTCGGCGACAAGAGTTAGCTCCGGAGCAAAACCTTGAACTGACACGGCGTGGCAACGTGTTAGGTCCGCAGATTACGCAAATTCCCGCGGATTAACCGACGGGCCACTCCCGAAAACCTGCGTTCATCTGCGCCACCTGCGGATGTTTTCTTTACTATGGCTCTAGAGCGCCCTCACATTGCCCTCGTTCCGGATCTAAACCTTGTTCGGCGATGCTACGCGCCTTCTATAATCGAACGATGAAGGCACTCGCTATTTCGCTCGGCGTGGCCCTTCTATCACTCGTCGTCGGCTGCTCACCCACGGAGACGGTAGCTCGTTTGGATGCTGGAGGCGGCGCTCAGATTATCGTCAGCGCCGACAACTCATGGGAGATTGCTCGCCCATACTATTACGAGGTTCATCGCGGCGGCAGCGTTGCCGTTCCTCGCACTTTCCTTGAGGCTGGCGAGGCTTCCGGTCTCTCATTCCAGCTTGTCACTACGACCGACAGGCGATTGATGGCGCTCATCGAGACTCACTCTCCTGACATTGTGTGGCCTTATTCGATCTTTCCACGGCGGAGACGTGGCCTCGGAGCGGCGCCACCGAGCAGCACACATCTACACATCAACGAGGCGTGACTCTTCTTACTCGTCTCCGGGATTCACATCCCGCTAGAAGCTTCATTCTCAGCCATGACGTGCCAGGATCACGCGCGACAAAACTGTAATCCCGCAACGCCGAACCATGCGCTGCAGCGAACAGGCTCCGCGGTCACGGCACCTGCGGCAAACCACCGCCACCTTTCCACCCACCGGCAGGTGCCGCGCCCGCTCCGCCTGTCGCTGAGCTTGGGGTCGTTAGGCGACTCTACACTCTCCCGTGAACGACAAACTCCATAACCCGAAACTTCGAGGGGGTAGGCGCTTCTGGGTCATTCTCGCCGTTCTACTTCCGGCGTTGGCCACGATTGGAGCCTTATACTGTTGCCGCCATACAGTCTCGCCTGAACAACTCAGCCGCGTAACACCCGGAATGACCAAGAGCGAAGTGATTGAGCTACTCGGAACGCCAACTGGGACTTCACCACAGAGCGGCGGATTGACCATGCTTGCATACCGGAAGCAAGACAGATGGTGCATGGTTGACATATTCTTGGGCGCTGATGACAGAGTCCGCTCGGTCTTCCACGACCACTAATGAGCCGCAACCCTCCGTCGCCGAACGATGCGCTGCAGGGAACTGCCCGGGCGCTTTGCCCATGATCACCTATCCTGATGGCAGCGAGGTTCGCGTTGGCGATTCGGTCGAACTCCACCATCGCACCTACACGGGGATCGTCCGGCACATCATTGACTCGCCGAACGAAATCAAGGCTTGGAATCTGGAGGAGGCCGGCGTGATGATTGATACGTCCTATGGCGGCTTGGTCTTCCATCCCAGAAGCGATCTTACCAGTGAAGAGATCCTTTTCGTGTCGAGAGCCGTCGCCTAACCATGCGCTCCAGCGAACCACTACGGGGCGTCACAAGCTGTGCTCACGCCACCAAGCCGGCCCACCACCGACCACTTGACCGCACCCGCCGCCAAGCCTCCACCCCCAACCGCCTTCGCCCGCACAGGCTGCGCCGCCCTCGTGGTCGCTGCGCTTGGGGTCGTTAGCCGTTTCTACGCGTCCCTCATGAACGAGCGTCTCGTCACTCTGATTCTTCCTGCATTGCTCCTGCTCTCTGGATGCTCGACGGGTGGACGCCTTCCCAACGCCTCACAGAGCCTCGCGCGGACGGACGCGCGAGCCGATGCGAACGCTCGCCTTGAGGAGCATTATGACCGCCTCGAAGCCCAAGCAGCGCGAGTCGAGCGCTGGCGGCGTCGCGTTTTGCCCTCGTCACCAAAGCGCATAGAAGGCTTTGCAGCTATGCGGCGAATGGAACGCAACCAGCGCCGGTTTTTCGCCGCACACAACATCGTCTTGGGTTCCGACTACTACCAAGCGCGGCATCGGTTACTCCGCGGGTTCTCCGAGCAGCTTCACCACCTGGAGCAGTCTCTCACCCGACTTCGCAATGCCCGAAACGGCTAACCATGCGCTGCAAACGAACACGCGCGGCTGTCACAGCCCCTGCTTTCTGCGCTCCACCCGCAGCGTGGTTTGGTCGTCTCTCGTCCGTGCCACCGTTGGGCAGGCATCGTGCCAGCCGCGCGTGTCGCTGAGCTTGGGGTCGTTAGCCGTTCCTTCGCGCGTCCTGTAACCCAGACCCAATAAATTGCCTGCCGCAAATACCGAACGTCTGCCAACCCGTGCCGAGATTGCCGATGAGCGCGACCCCCTCGATGGCGCTTGCGCGATCAAAAACTTCCACGGCAAGACGGTAGCAGAGGCGGAGGAGCTTTTTGCCGGAGCCGCCAATTCACTTACCTACACCGAGGATCTGTCGTGGATGCGTCCCGTCGGCTTCCGCTACTACATCCGTGCTGCGATTCGACATGCTCTCAGCGAGCGCGCGACAGGCGACTCCGACCTCATTAACGGGATTGCAAGCACTCTCGAGCATTGGCACGAGAAATATTCCGGCGAGCTGACTCCTTGCGCAGGCTTTCTGGCCGAATTTTGCCACGCCGTCATTGAACAGTTCGACCGATACGACGCTAATCCTACGATCTACGTCGGCCTGCGGGAGCAGTATCAACGGCTTGCAGAGCTTTTCACCCGCATTTCCAATGGAGCCGGAAACGCCTAACCAAGCGCTCCAGCGAACGCCGCCCCCGTGTCACCCATGCTGCTTGCTCCGCGGACTCCGCTGCCAGCATGGCCGCCACCGGGCCGGCGTCGCTGAGCTTGGGCGTTAGGCTTCTCAGCGCACCTCTCCTTCCGTAAAGATGCGTTGTCACGGATACAGTTTTCCGCCCTTTCCCGGGAGTCCGGCCTCTACGGATTGGTTGTTCGCTCGTCTCACGAACCATCTGCGTGCTTCGCCGGTGAGCATCCACCGGTGTTCGACTTGGCTGAGTTACCCGGAAACGACCAAACACGCAGCATCGAACTTTCCAGCGTTTTCATTCGCCCGCCTTCCCTTGCGATGCTCGATTCCCCGGACTCGGAGCGATGCTTTAT
>DASVRY010000105.1:0-6723 GCA_036388395.1 Chthoniobacteraceae bacterium | reverse complement strand
AGCCGGATCCAGAACTCCCCTTCGATCTTGTTTAGTTCGCGGAGCAACCGTGTTAGTGCTGGTCCTTTGCTCGAGTCCACTTGTGCGCGCGGGCCCGCTTTTTCAGTCCAGAGATCCATGCCAAAGTACGTGGTGTCCTGGCTGATCAGGTTGATCTCCTTTACGCCTTCAGCAACGAGCGCCCGCACTTCCGCGACGACGCTCTCCACGGTGCGGGAGCGATGCCGGCCGCGCATTTGAGGAATGACACAGAAGCTGCACGGGTGATTACACCCTTCAGCGATCTTGGTGAATGCGCTGTGCGTCGGCGTGAGGCGGAAGCGCGGCGTGTCGAAGTCCGGGATGTAAACTGGTTTGCGCGTGACGAGATTCAGCGGCTCCCATTTCGTGTCGGTGAGTGATTCCGCGGCAATCCCGAGCGTCGGCACCGGACTCGCCGGCCGGGCGAGGATTTGCTCGATGATGCTGCCGGCTTCGGCCACCTGGTCGAGGCCGATAAAGGCGTCCACCTCCGACATTTCGCCCATCAGCTCTTTGGAGAAGCGCTGGGCCATGCAGCCGCTGACGATCAGCTTTTGCCCCGGTTTCCGGCGGAGGCCGCGCTGCTGGTGCGCATCGAGAATTGCCTCTATCGACTCCTCTTTCGCCGAGTCGATGAAGGCGCACGTATTCACGATGAGCACGTCCGCTTCTTCCGCGTCGCTCGTGATTTCCATCCCATGCCGGATGGCGCCCCCGAGCATGATTTCGGCGTCAACGAGGTTCTTGGCGCAGCCGAGGCTGATCATACCGACTTTTTTCGGCGCTGTAATAGTCTGCATGGCGGGGAAGGCTTACTGGATGGTGGTGCTCGGCGCCTGATAGGCGATGGGGACGCCGTTTTTGCGAATCTGAACCGCGGCGGGATCGCGGGCTTCGACAAAAATGCGCGCCGCACGGAGCTTCAAAGGAGCGGCGTCGGGATAGAGGTCGCCCTCAAAGATCGGTGTCGCATCAGGGCTATCTTTGCGAATGCGAACCCAGGTCGTCTTGCTCGAGCCGACGACCACTTCATTCATGCCGTCCGCGGGCGCTGCTTCCGGAGCGATCGGCGTGGCGCGTATTACCTCCGCTGATGAAGTGCTGGCTGCGGCTGGCTCTGGTGCGGCGGCGGCAACCGCTGGATCAGCAGTAGCTGGTGCGACGGGGGCGGGAGTCACAGGTGAGGGCGCCGGAGCGGCTGCTTCGAGCGGCGTTTCCGCCGGAACTGGCTTGCGCGAGAGTTGATCGAGGCTGCCGAGCCGCTGCGCATTCACGTAGAGATAAAAGATAAACGCCGCGAGAATCATCAGCACCATGAACGCGAGCAGCGGTGCTGCAGACGGGGCGCGACGGCTTTCGCGCCGGACACTCGTATAGCGCTCAGGCGGTGGCTCCGGCACGTTATTCAGATACTGGTAATCCTCCACGCTCACCCGAGTGGGACTTTCCAAGGTCCGGACCTGCTCCGAGACGTCGACCCTCAGGAAACGCCCGTAAATGAGGAGAAATCCTTTGGCGTAGGTGTTGTTGGCGAAACGGCTGTAGTCGTCATTTTCAAGCGCGAGGATTTTATCCGGGCGCATCTTCGTCGCGTGAGCAGCCTCATCGATGGTGAGGCCTTTTTGGAGCCGCGCCTGACAAAGTTTTTTCCCTACAGTTTCGACCATATCAAAGATTCAATTCGTGCAGACCTGCCGCTGGAGCCGCACGAGGGACGGCGTGCACTTCGACCGGCAGGACGCCGAAGCTAGCACCAAATCATCCGACGCGCTCTCGCGAGTTGCGCGAAGTTTTTCACTCCAGCGCATCGAGATCGCGCAGGATTTCCCGCGGCTTGGCGCCTTCGCCGGCTCCGACATACCCGCGCGCTTCGAGGATGTCGAGGATGCGGGCGGCGCGCGTGTAGCCGAGCTTCAGCCGGCGTTGGAAGAGCGAGGTGGAGGCTTTCTTCTCCTGCCGCATCACTTCGATGCACTTTTCGACCAGTTCCTCGTCCTCGGCGCTGACCTCTTCCTCTTCGATCGACGTGCCCTGCAGTCGCTGGTGAATGGAATCCTCGAAGGTTGGCGCGCTTTGGGACGCCGCATGCGCGACGATGCGGTGAACCTCCTCGTCGGTGACGAGCACGCCCTGCGAACGGATCATGCGCGAAGTGCCCGGTGGCCGGTAAAGCATGTCGCCCTGACCGAGGAGCCGCTCCGCGCCGTTCTCATCGAGAATGACTCGCGAATCGAGTGGTGACGCGACCTGGAAGGCGATGCGGCACGGCACGTTGGCTTTGATGACGCCGGTGATCACGTCCGCTCGGGGAGTCTGCGTGGCGATGATCATATGCAGACCTGCGGCGCGGGCCTTTTGGGTGATCCGGGCGATCGCGCTTTCCACATCGGCCGGTGCCGTCTGCATAAGGTCGGCGAGCTCATCGATGATGATCACGATGTACGGCATGCGGTCTGGGATCACGAGTTCGTCCACGTCGCGCGGGACCCGCATCTTGGGCATCTCCACCTTGAAGAGCTCGTCGTCGCCCATCTCGGCAAAGTCAATCGGCTCCGGCTCAGCAGGCGTCTCGTCCGCAGGTGCCGCGGCTTCTTCCGCGTCTTTCGTCGCCTGTTCTGCGTCGAGTTCCTTTTGCGTCTTCGGTAGCGGGCGCGCGTTGAAGGTCGCGATATTTCGCACGCCGGTCTTGGCAAAAATGGCATAGCGCTTCTCCATCTCATCAACCGCCCAGCGCAGCGCGAGCAGCACCTTCTTGGGGTCGGTCACGACTGGAACGACCAAATGCGGCAGCGCATTATACATCTGCATCTCGACCACTTTCGGATCGATCATGATCAGCCGCAGATCCTCCGGGGTGAAGCGATACAGGATGCTGGCGATGATGGCGTTGATACAGACGCTCTTACCGGAGCCGGTGGTGCCGGCGACGAGCCCGTGCGGCATGGCCGCGAGATCGCCGATGATCGTCTTGCCGTAAACGTCTTTCCCCAGCGCAATCGGGATCCGTGACTTGCTGCTCTGGAAATCCTCGCTCTCGAGGAGTTCGCGGAGCGTGACCTTCTGCTTCTTGGAATTCGCGATCTCGATGCCGACGGTGTCCTTGCCCGGGATGGGCGCGAGAATGTTGATTCGTTCTGCACGGGTGGCGCGGGCGATATCCCGCTCCAAGCTGACGATTTTGTCCACGCGCACCCCTTTCGCTGGGTAAACCTCGTAGCGCGTGATCGTCGGCCCGCGGGTGATGTCGCCGCGCGAGACGCTGATGCCAAACTGCTGGAGTGTCTCGATCACCGTATCCTGAATGGCGAGGAGTTCTCCCGTGTCCGCCACCTCGCGATCGTCCATATCGATCGGATCGAGTAGATCGAGCGAGGGCAGCTCGTAGTTCTCGCAGTTCACCGTCGCCATCGCCTCGATCTTGTCCTTCTTCGGCTTGTCGCGCTTCGGTGGGGGAGCCGTGCCGTCGATGATCTGCGGAGCCGGCCGCGGCGGCTCTTCCTCGGCAATCAGCCGGAATGGTTCCTCGCCCGCCGCCTCATCTGGCAACGGCGCCACGCCTTTTTTCGCGAGCGATTTCTCCAGCTTCCGGCGTTCACGCGCGACTCTTTCAGCCTCGATCGCGAGCCGCTCCTGCTCATTGGCTCGGGAGAGGCGCCGTGCCTCCCGCTCATCCCGCCATTTCGCTGGAAGCAGAAGACCTTTCCGCACCAAGGCGACCGGGTGTATGCCGGTCATCAGGATGAGACTCGCGCCGTACGTGCACAGCAGCACGATAACGGCTCCGACTTCACCGAGGAGATTACCGAAAAGATATTCGCCGATCCATTTCCCCAGCCAGCCGCCTTCGCCAGCGATGTTCAGCCGCCCGGAATCGATCAGCGCAAAGGGAAGGAGATGCGCCAGGCATGCAGCGGAAACGATGAAAACCGCGCACCAGATCGAGCGTTTCGTGAGGTGGAGGGATGGTGAGAGAAGCTTCGCCCCACCATACCCGAGCAACATCGCTGGCAGGAGGTACGCCGCTGCACCGAGGAAGGAGTAGCAAAGGCAGGCGACGATCGCGCCGAAAGGTCCGATGAAGTTCAGCCGCCGTCCGCCAGAACTGGCCGCAGAGCTGAGGGGAAACCACGAAGGGACGTCGCCGGGCGCGTAGGAGATCAGGGCGAGGAAAAGCAGCGTACCGAGCCCGAGCAGGACCAGGCCGGCGACTTCATGGATGGTGTGGTTCTCTTCTTTGGCTCGGGCCATTGGGGCGGCAATAGTAGACGCTCCGCCCCGGCTTTCAACAGGCGAAGCGAGGCTGCCAAATTCAAGCAGCGGGATTAACCGCGAAGACGCGAAGGTCGCGAAGAGGGGAGGACCGTTCGCGATGGCAGAAAACTCCCCGCCAACGTGTCATCCTGAGCGGAACGGAGGAGGAAAGGCGGGCGAAGTTCAGTCGATGAGCAAAGTCGCTTTCGCCACTGGTTTGTGAGGCGGAGCGCGCAGCATGGCCGCGGTTTACCTGCTTTCCCAAGCTGCAGGGCCGAGTTCCAGCGTTTGAAGTTTTCCTTGGTCCCCAACCTTCTCCACCTGCATGCTTCTGCGTTAGCCATGTTTGGCTGATGGCTGCGTTCTCCTCATGAAAAAGTTCATTCCTCTCGGAATCATCCTCGCGGCTGTCGCGGTCGCCGCATTTTACCTCCTGAAGCGCCCGGCTGCGCATCAATCCGCAGCGGCGGAGCTGATCCCCGGCGAGACGATCGCTTTCCTCCATTTTCCAGACCTGCGCAGGTCGGCGGAGCGGTGGAAGAAGACCTCGCTTCATCAGCTGATTCAGGAGCCGGAAATGCAGAGTTTCCTCCAGCGGCCACGGGAAAAGCTGCCGTTGTTCCAGCACTTGCAGACGTTTGGCGTGGCTGCGGAGCGAATCGACCCGCGCGAGGGATTCTTTGCCATCACGTCCATGAACGGCCAGACGCCGGCGATGGTCGCGGGATTCTCGTTTCGCGGTTCACAGAAGGATGCTGAGACGTTCGTCTCCACCTGGCGCGCTGATTTCCGGAAGACCCGCCCAACGGGCCGGACGGAGCTGACCACCTACGGCGCACACGAGATCGAGACGTTCACGACCAACGAACTCACCGTGGCAGAGTGCTTCACCGGCGGCTGGTATTTTGTGGCGAATGGGCTCGAGCTCCTCCAGCAGACGCTCGACCGGAACGACGGCAAAGGCGACGCCGCGACTTCGCTCGCGCGGAACGAACGTTTCCAGCAGACGCTCAAGCCGCTCTCCGAAGCAGCCGACGCGCTGATTTACACCCACATCAGCGCCGTGACGGAGCGCGTGCTCACAATGCTCACCGCCGCTGGGCAAAAGCTCGATCCAGTGCAGATCGAGCAGCTCAAGAGTATGGAGGCGATTGGCGTTTCCACGAAGCTCGACGGCGCAAACTTCCGGGACACCATCTTCATCCTGCAAGCGGGTCAACCGCCGCAGCCGCCGCTCGCGCGGAACTCCCTCGCGCTCACCTCACCGGCGACATTACTCCACTACTCGGCCGCTTTGCCAGAGAAGCTGGAACTGCCGCCGTCGAGCATGGCCGCCCTTTCGCTCGTCGCACCAGGGCTCGCGAGCATCGAAGCGGCGCTCGCGAAGCATGGGCTGAAGCTCGGCGACTTGAGTGCCGCTCTCGGACCGGAGATTGGGGCGGTGTTGGACTGGCCCGCCGGAGCGGCTCAGCCAACCTTCGTGCTCGCTCTCGACGTTCGGGACGCGGGCAAAGCGCGCGCCTTTCTCGAGGTGATCGGCAGCGGGGGACTAGGGACGCCAGCTTGGGAGAAATCCGAGCAAGGGGGCACCTTGCTCTACTCAGTGCCAAACGTGGGGCTGCCCATGACCACGCCGGCCTTTGGACTTACAGACCGGTTCCTGACCTTTGGTCTGAGCAAAGAAAGCGTGCTCGCCGTCCTCCGGCAGACGTCCGGAGGCGAAAAGCTGAACAGCTTGCCCGCCTACGCTACTGCCGCCAGCACCGTCGTCGCGCCCACCTCGACGTTTAGCTACATCGACCTGCGCGGGCTCATCGAGCGCGCTTACGGCACCTTTCGGCCGTTCCTGCTCATGTCGCTCGCGTTCATGCCCGATGCTGGACAGTACATCGATGCGGGTAAGCTCCCCGCGACCGATACTCTGACCCGGCACCTTGGGCCGATCGTCTATTCGCAGGCGCGGACCGATCGCGGCACACTCGTGGAAAGCACGGGAACAATCAGCGTCCACGCGACGGTCATTGGCGTTCTCGCCGGAACGATCAGCATGGCAGGCCCCGCCATCAACCAAGCGGTTTCCTCCGGCCTCCAACTGAACCCCGGAACGCTCCTCAACCCGTCACCCAGCAACCCAGGCCCGCCCGCCCCGGGCGCGGGCGCTCCACCTGCAACCGACCCGGCCCAACCAGCTCCAGAGAGCTCTCCTGGCGGCGAAGATGAGGCAGCTCCAGAGCCCGACGCGCCGGAGCCTCCGGTCGAGGCATAATCGCGGCTAATACCAATTTTTTCAGTGTGGGAAGGAGAATTTGTGTTACTTTCCCGGTCCTATGCCTATTCACAAGAAGACCGCTTTCTCCCGTCGGCTCCCGGATCTGGTGACGGAGGAACTCGCAGCTGTGCTCTCTTCAAAGAGCTCGTTCGAGTTCAAGGAGCTGTTCGACGTGGTGCACG
>DASVRY010000104.1:0-5761 GCA_036388395.1 Chthoniobacteraceae bacterium | reverse complement strand
CTTGCGGAGCCGCGAGCGAGCGCGACGGGGTCCTTCGACTGCGCTTCGCCCACTTTCCGCCTGCGCTCCGCTCAGGATGACTGGCGTGCGGGTGGAGTGCTCTTAAACTTCGGACCGCTAGCCGTCTAGACCAGCGAGGATCTCCGCTTTCGGCACCCGATCGGTGAAGTCCGCGAACGTCTCCTCGCCCTGCTTCAGCCGATCGTAGGTCTTCAAAACCTTGTCGATGAAGAGGTGCACGTCCTGCGCGATGATCTTGCCTTTCAGCAGTTCATTGAAGCGGCGGTTCTTGCCGAGTCGGCCGCCGATGAACGCATCGTAGGCGTCGACCATCTCGCCATTGATCTTGGTCCGCGCTCCGCGAAATCCGATGTCAGCAATCTGATGCTGTCCGCAGCTCGATGGGCAGCCGCTGAAATGGATGCGTATTTTCCCCTTGTACCAGCCGCTGTTCGTTTCAAGCTGGGCGACGAGCGCCATCATGCGGTTTTTCGTCTCGGCCACGGCCAGATTGCAAAACTCGATGCCGGTGCAGCTCACGCAGCCTTTTTGGAAGTTGCTCGGGTTGTAATTCAGACCCAAGGCATCGAGTTCCGTCTTCAGCGCCGGCAGGTTTGCCTCCGGCACATTGGTGATGAGCAGGTTTTGCTTGTTCGTCAGGCGGATCGCGTCCTTGCCCGGCGCGCAGTATTTCGCTGCGAGCTCACCGATCTTCGCGAGCACGCTGTGCCGTAGCCGCCCCCCGGGGAAGCAGACGCCGACCCAATAGAGATCGTCCTGCTTTTGTTTGTGAATCCCGAGGTGGTCCGTCTCCTGATCCTTGATTTCCGCGAAGTCGCTGAACGCTTCGAGGCTGTAGCCAAGCAGACCCTCGATCTCCTTCACCATCCGACCTTCGTCCTGTTTCTTCCAGTCTTCGACGAGGAACTTGAACCGCGCGTTGTTCCGCTTCAGCCGGTAACCTTGATCCCGGAAGATCGAGCTCACCGCATGGACCACTGGCCAGACTTGCTCCGGCTTGAGGAAAACATTCAGCCGGTGCGCGAGCTTCGGCGCCGAGGAAAGGCCGCCGCCGACCATGATTCCGTAGCCGCGCTCTTCCACGCCGTTGACTATGCGCTTCACGCCGAAGACGGAGCAGCAGTTGATATCCGGCTGGGCGCAATGAATGCAGCAGCCCGAGACGGAGATTTTATATTTCCGCGGGAGATTCGAGAACTCCCGGTTATCCGTCATGTTCCGACTGACTTCCTGAAGCTGGGGCGTCGCATCGATGATCTCTTCCGGATCGATGCCTGCCACCGGACAACCGACCACATTGCGCGTGTCATCACCGCAAGCGCCGCTCGTGGTCATTCCGACCGTTTCCAACGCGGCGAAGATCGCGGGGATTTCCTCGATTCGCAGCCAGTGATACTGGATCGTCTGGCGGGTCGTAATATCCGAAAAGCCGTGACCAAAACGGTCGCCGATCTCGCTCAGCTTGATCGCCTGTGCGGCCGTGATCTGTCCGCCTGGGACCTTGATCCGCATCATGAAGTAGCCGCTGTCTTTCGGCTTCTGGCGGTAAACGCCATACCATTTCATCCGATCGAAATCATCAGGGTCGATCGAAGCGAAGCCGGTCTTCGCGTAGCGATAGATGTCATGGATGACATCAAGCCCGTCTTTTTCCAGCTTCAGCTTTTCCTGCGGCGTGACCGGAATGAGACCCTGTTTGACGGCGGCGAAGTTGGGCTGAATGTCGATCATGATGCGAAAAAGGGGCGCAACTCTATGGGGCTGGGGGACGTTTGCAACGAAAACGTCGCCGATGCCGAGCGCTTGCCCCGCGTGGCGGCGCCCAACTATATGTAGAACCTCGATTCTGCACGTGGCTTTGCGCGGTTTTAGCTCCTCGGTATTTTCCTGCACGCGCCGATTGACAGGCGAAAGCATCCCGCTACTGTTGCGCCTCTTTTTCCACACAGCACCCGGCCTATGAAACGCACCTATCAGCCCTCGAAGCGCACGCGCAAACGTCAATTTGGATTCCGCGCGCGGATGAAGACGAAAAATGGTCGCGCAATTCTCGCCCGCCGTCGCCAGCGTGGACGCAAGCGGCTCCTTCCGAAAGGCGTCGAGATTCACTACGCTCGGCACACCCAGGCCTAATCTCGCTTCGAGTTCGGATCGCAGGTTCCGGATCCGAGGCGAAGTGCTGTCGTGACTCCATCCAGGACTTCGCCGCCTCGCGTCAAAGGCACAGGATTTCCCAAGGCAGCGCGCCTCGCGAGCACTGGGGAATTCCAGAAGCTGAAGCGCGAGGGCACTTCGCTCCACGGGAAGTTCATCGTGCTTAGTGTCCTGCGCAGCGCCACCACATCGGGTGCGCGCATCGGTCTCATCACGTCCCGCCGCGTCGGTGGCGCGGTGGTGCGCAATCGAGTGCGCCGCCGGCTGCGCGAAATCGTCCGCGCGGATCGAGCTTTGCTTGCTGCGGATTGCTGGCTCGTACTGATTGCCCGGCAACGCGCTGCGGGTGCCGCTTTTGCCGAACTCCGGGACGAATGGCGCTCTCTCGCTACTCGTGGCGGCGTGTTGAACGTACCTGTTTGAATGTTCCTCATCCGCTGGCTAATCCGCGGGTACCAGTGGCTCATCTCGCCGATCCTCTCCGTCTTCTTCGGTCCGAATGCTGGCTGTCGGTTTCAGCCCACGTGCTCGCGGTACATGCTCCAGGCGATGGAAATACATGGGATCTTTCGCGGTGCGTGGCTCGGCCTGAAGCGCATCGGTCGCTGCAATCCGTGGGGTGGGCTGGGGGAAGATCCGGTGCCACCCGCACGCGTGCTCGGCGCACGCAAAAATGAACTCTCGAAATGACTCCTGCCAATCTGCTGAATAGCCCGCTCATGAACGATCCTCATCCCGCCGCGTCCTCCGACGCGTTGCGCTTTTCCGGAGCTCTGGCTCCCGCCTTGATCATCCGCACCGCTCTTTCTTAATGGATCGCAAAGGCATCATCGGAATTCTGCTGGCCGTCATCGGTCTTGTTAGCTGGCAGGTTTACTACACCAAGGAAACGCAGCGCGCCCTCGAAGCGCAACGCGCCGCGGAAGAGTTCGCCGCGCGGAACGCGCCGCCTGTAACGGCGCCAGCGACGCCTGTGACGAACCCCGCTGCGGCACCAGTAGCTGCCACGACCAATCCGGCTGCGCCGACGGCTACTCCTGCTCCCGCACCCGCGATCGAGGCAGCGCCGGCTCAGCTCGAGAAGCTCTCGACGCCAGCAACCGAGTACACATTCACCAATCTCGGTGGCGGCATTCAGCGAGCTCTCCTCTTGCAGCACGCCGCAGGGAACAACAGCAAGATCGTGCTCAACGAGTTCGGGTCCATTCCAATCGGGGCAGTGACAGAGATCGCGGGCGAGGGGACTTCCGTGCCCTTTACTGCCGCGGTCGATCAGTCGGCCGGTGCAGTGACATTCGAGCGGCTCGATCAACGGCAGGTTCTCACCACGAAGAGGTTCACTTTACCAAAAATCGAAGGCCTCGAAGGCAAGGAGAAGCTCCGCCAGGAATATCTCATCACGCTCGACCTCGCCTTCACCAATCGCAGCGGTCAGCCAGTCCAGCTTCCGAGCTACTTCGTGCATACGGGTTCTGCGGCGCCGGTGCATCACCTCGATCAACCAATTCACACCGGCTTCAACTGGATGCGCGGAAGCGGCAACAAGTTCATCGATGTGAATTGGTTCAACGCCAGCGGCTTCCTTTGGTTCGCCAAGCCGGAGCGGCCGATCTACACGGAGACCTACGACGGGATCCAGTGGGCTGGCGTCACGAGCCAATATTTCACAACGCTCGTCACGGCGGTTGCACCGGAAGGTGCGCCGGCTGATGTCCAGGCGCGTCAGCGCGGGACAAGCGTCTGGGCGCGTCGCTTCGACGTGCCTTTGGAGACCTGGACCGCTGCCGGCCACAAGGCTGAGCAGGGCGGCGCTCCACGACACGCGGTGGATGGCGCCTTGGGCATGCCTGGTTTCAACATCGCTCCTGGGCAGAAGGTGGAGCAGCAATTCGCTCTCTATGTTGGCCCCGGAGAATACCGGCGCCTCCGCGAACTCGGCGAATCGCAGGCCGAGATCATGAACTTCGGCATCTTCGGGATCGTGAGCAAAGCGCTGCTCAACTCGATGAACGGCCTCAACTCCTGGTTCAAGAGCTACGCTCTCGCGATCATCGTTCTCACGCTCATCATCAAAACGCTGCTCTGGCCCCTGCAGAACAAGGCAACGAACTCGATGAAGCGGATGCAGGCCTTGCAACCGAAGATGCAGGAACTTCGGGACAAGTACAAGGACGATCCGACGAAGATGAACACCGAGGTGATGAAGCTCTACAAGGATTATGGGGTCAATCCAGTGGGCGGATGTCTGCCGATGCTCGTGCAGATCCCGATCTTCTTCGGCTTCTACAACATGCTCGGGAAAGCTGTGGAATTGCGGAACAGCAGCTTCCTTTGGGTGGATGACCTTTCCCAGCCGGACACCGTCTGGCATCTACCGGGTTTGGGCATTCCCTTGAACGTGCTGCCCTTGCTCATGGCAATCACCATGTTCTGGCAAATGGCTATTTCGCCGAAATCCGGCGATCCAATCCAGCAACGGGTGTTCATGTTTGTCCCGTTGATCTTCATTTTCTTTTGCTATAATTTCGCGTCCGCGCTGGCACTTTACTGGACGGTTCAGAACTTGTTCTCGATCGTGCAACTGTACATGACGCGGAACCAAGCGGCTCCGGTCCTACAGAAAGTGGCAGCGCCTTCGCCAACGAAGAAGAAGTCACGTTCGTAGCCACACCACAGATATGAGCAGCCTGAACCCCAAGGATACGTTGGATTCGATGTTGGGGCTTCTGGGCTTCGTCTGTGAGATCAAGGAAGTTGAGCACGACCACGGCCTGACGCTGCAGGTATATACGGGTGAAAAGGATCGCCTTATCGGCCGCAACGGCGCGCTGCTCGAGGACATCCAGCTCTTGCTGAATCGCGTGCTCCAGGCGCAGGATAAGCACGCCTCACGCGTGCAGGTGGATATCGAGCATTGGCGCGAAATGAAGGACGACAGCCTCGCGCACAAGGTCCGTCAGCTCGCCGAGATCGTGCGCAAGACGGGCCGATCCTATCAGCTGGATCCGATGAATGCGTATGAGCGGCGAATCGTGCACAACGCCTTTAAGGACGATCCCGAGGTCATGACCTGGAGCCCGCCCGACGATGCGCGGGTGAAGCGGATTACATTGCGTCGCCGGTAGGGACTTTCATCGGCGGGTTGGTAGCGCATTTTTTTTGGTCGTCCTGAGCGGAGCACCGCTTCGGGCGCGCAGTCAAAGGACCCCATGAAAGGTCGTGGAAGATGCCGCCGCGGAACAGATGTGCTGTCCGCTTGTTTACAGAGCCGTTCCCCAGCGCGACGGGGTCCTTCGACTGCGCTTCGCCTGCCTTCCTACCTCCGCTCCGTTCAGAATGACACGTCCCACTGCGGATGCCGCTGGCTAGGGTATGCGCTCCACCTCGAAGAGCGTAGCACCCCTTTCTGAAGGGGGGCGCGGGTCTCCGACCTGCGGTTCCCCACCTCCGGTGGGCAACACCGCACGTCGAGAGACCGCAGCCTCTCATGCCTTTTCTCATTAGAGTCTAGCCGCCGAAAGTCGGTTGACTTTTTTAGTGTTGCCGTTTGACAAGCAGTGGCTCGCCACCGACACTTGCGCTCCAT
>DASVRY010000103.1:0-3995 GCA_036388395.1 Chthoniobacteraceae bacterium | reverse complement strand
TGAAGACGGTCGTGGCCTCTTTGGAGCAACGGCTCGCCAGTGCGCAGCCGCCGATCGCGCATGAGGAGGTCACCGCACCCGCGGCGGAAATCTCCTCCCCAGTTTCTTGAATAGGCGGCAACTCGAAAGCGCGAAGTTTCGAGAACGGGTAAAACTAGTAAAGTGTCCGCGAGGCGCTTCAATCGACCACACCGAAGCACTCCGGTGAGGCGGAGCGGCAAAGATCCATGAAATCGTCCCATCCCAGCTGAATCCACGGATCGAGTTCGTGGACATTCGCCATTGTTGCTTTGCTCAGGCTCTTGCTGGCGCGGTCGAGCTGACGGCAGATCGTCGCCTGACTGCGGCCAAACATCCGTGCAATTTCCGAGAGCTTTAGCTGGTCGCTGTGAGCGAGTTGCAGCATGACGAAATCTTCATCCCGACAATCCTTGAACGCTCGCTCGATGGCGAGACGCATGAGATCGAGGAGCGGCCCTTGCTCATACGAGACCGCCGCCGCTGCCGCCGCCGCCTCACCCCGGGGGTGCGCGTGCTCCTCTCCCTCTGAAGTCTCCGGCATGCGCCCGTGCAGCTTTGCTCGTCGCTGCCGCTCACGCGTGCGACCCACCAAGCGGTTAAAGGCAACCGTGTTCAGCCATGTCTGAAGCCGACTTTGTCCCGTGTAGCGGTTCATCCGCACCCGGCCGTTCGCATCGGGCACGAGGTACTCCGCCCAAAGCCCGTCCACCACCTCCCGTGCGTCGGCTTCATCGGCTCCCGAACGGCGTAAAAACGCGTAGGTGGCCTCGCCGAACTCCTTCTGCAGCAGAACGATAGAAGCACAATCTCCCTCTACGCATTTCTGAGCGAGGTGGAAATCCGCACAATGCGGAGCAGGATCATGCACTTCTGAAGAGTTACGAGTCTCCCGGAGCTATCGCAACGCAAAACGGGTAAACAGAAACGCAGGCGACCTGAGTGTTGCCTTCCGAGCCCTCCCTCCACCTGGCAGAAGCCAGGCAGAGGGGCGTTAAGAGCCACATTCCCGCCTACACACCCCCATCATCCTTGATCCCGCGCGTCCACCACCGACCTTCCCAACCACTGACCCACCTCTTAACGCCCATCTGCTGTCTTTAAGGCACCACCCCACATCCACAGCCTCTACTGCTTAGACGCCCCGCGATTTTGTTTTTGCAGAATATTTCGCGGAATCCCGAAAAAGTTGATCTGTCCCGAACAGCAGAGATTTTCTGCAAAAACGCATTCGGCAAGCGTCTAAGCAGTAGAGTGAATAACGAATTTAAAACACTGACCGATTTTCTTGGTCAGTTTGATGCGGAGGTTTCTGGCCGGCACCTGCCAGAGCCGGAGAAGAAAGCGGCCGATTTGCTGAGCCGCTTTGCGAATGGAAAGTGCGACGAAGCGGAGCGCGAAGCCGCCTGTCAGATGCTGCACTTGCACCCTGCCTGGATCCGCTGGGTGGCCGATCGGGTGAAGCTGGCGCGGGAGACAGTGGATACAGCTGATCGTAGCTAAGGCGGCGAGAGTGCCGGTTTGAGGAGAGGCTCCGGGCATTCGCAGGGGTAGGTCTGCGGGGGGCGGCTTCGATTCGCGGCGGAAGAGAGCCGAACACGGTCTGCTTGCTCCTCGCGATGTCGCTCACCGGAGTTGTGCAACGACAAAGCAACACACCTGTACTCCCCGCGGAGACAGCGTAGCCACCCTTTTGCTTGGGGAGCACAGACCTCCGGTCTGTCGCAGCGGACCTCCCGGTCCGGTGCATCGCACGTCGAGTTGTCCCTCTGTCGTAGCGAACGCCCTGCTCCTCCTAAGCCGGCAGCCAGCTGCGCACTCGCGTGGTCCGCGAGATCAACTTCAGAACTGACCATGCAACGGCGAAGA
The DNA here is from genome assembly GCA_036388395.1 of Chthoniobacteraceae bacterium. Taxonomy (GTDB): domain Bacteria; phylum Verrucomicrobiota; class Verrucomicrobiia; order Chthoniobacterales; family Chthoniobacteraceae; genus DASVRY01. The sequence continues at coordinate 2,108 of DASVRY010000103.1, read as the reverse complement.
CTCTGGGGAGCGCACTCGTCTCGAGTGCTGGTTTCCGCGTCCCGCGGGAACGAACTTCTACCTCAATTCTGCGCACGCAGCCGTGAACCCCGCCTGAACATCCAACCGGCGTTGCAACCCAGAGCGGCAACGCTCGCAAGAAGCCTTGCCCTCACTACTCAGCGCTCGTTCGGCGCGAGAACATCCCGGTTCCACGGCTGGGCTAGTCGGTGAAACAGCGCCTTCGCCTGCAGCGGCGACAGCTTCGGCACCTCCGAGAGCAGACATGCCAGCATCCCCGTCACTCGGGGAGCGGCGAAGCTGCTCCCCGTGACCTTCTTTGTCCCGCCGTCCAGCCACGGCACCTCCACGTCCACGCCGCGCGCAGCAAACTCCACCAAGTGGCCGGGCTTGTAGAAAAGGTCACTGTCCTCCTCCGTGCGGGCCATGTTCACGGTCAACACCGAGGTGAAAAATCCCGGCCACTCGGGACGTGCAAAGTCGTGATTGTTGCACGCCGCCACCACGTGGACGCCCCGGAGATACGCCTCGTCCACCCAGCTCTTATACTTCAGGACGTGCTCAGGAACACCGCAGCCGAGACTGCAATTCAGAATGTCGTAACCCCGATCAATCGCCATTCGTGCTCCCTCGAGGATGATCGCCGTTCTTGCCGAGAGTGCCTCGCCCAACACGCGAAAGCTCCCGATCTCCGCCTCGGGCGCAACGCTCCGAATGATCCCGGCGACAGCGGTCCCATGACCATAAAGATCGCGCCCCTCACCCGGCACCGCTTTCAGCTTCATTCCATCCTCAACGATCGCTACGTCGTCGGAAAGCACGAGACCACTCAATCCGGGATGAGTAGTCTCCACTCCGGAATCAAGCACCGCGATCCGGATGCCACGCCCGCGGCCACGGCGAATCGCCTGCGCCGCTTCCTCGGGGCTCGTCCAGGCTCTCATCCGAGCACCTCCAATCCGAGGCAAAGCGTCAGCAACCGATGCTCGATGAGCCGCGACATTACCCCGCTGGTGAGTTGCAGGCGCCGCAGATCCTCCATGGAGAAACCGCGAGCCTTGCTCTCATCGCCCGGCTCTTGCAACTGCACGCAGGAGACGACGCCGCGTAGTTCTCCGACGTAGTAAAGGGGCACCGCAAGCATCGCAGACGTCTCCAGTCGAAGCCGCAGGTCGAGAGTCTTGTCCTGCTGTCGATTCGCGCGCATGTCGTTCTCGCAGATCGGCTGCTCAGTCGCCACGACCATGCTGATCATCCCAGTGCGCAAGCTCTGCCGGTAGCTGCCCACAAAGCTTTCCGCCTTCGGGCCGGAGTTGAAGCGCGGCACGAGAAACTCCCGAGCCGCATCGAGGAGCCACACCGTACCTTCATCCGCGCCAGCCAGCTGAAAGCCGTCCACGAGCAGGGCTCGCATGGAGCTATCGAAGAAATCCTCGAACGGTTCCTCCTCCAGGAGAGACGCAGTCTCGCGGAGCTGCATCTCCAGGGCTGGCCGCAGCAGGGCGAGGCGCTCTTGGGGTAATACCGTCAGACGTCCGACCATGACCGTGAGTACGTTGGCCGTTGCCGAGCGGCAAGCCAGATCACGCTCAACGCCGCTATTTGATAATGCCGCGGCTGCTCCCGGCGATGAAGCTCAGCAGGTGCTCGATCTCAGGTGAACCCGGGAGCTCTCCGCGGATCCGGTCAACCGCCTGCTGCAGATTCAGCTTTGCCCGGTAGATCAGCCGGTAAGCTTCCTTGATCTTCCGCACCGAGTCTTCCGGAAAGCCATGTCGCTCCAGACCGACTTTATTGTAACTGCGCACTTCTGCCGGATTCCCATCGGCGATCAGGAACGGCGGCACATCTTGCACGATCTTCGAGCAACCGCCGGTGAGGGCGAAACGCCCAATGCGGCAAAATTGATGAATCGCCGTAAGGCCGCCAATGACGACGTGATCGCCAACTTCCACATGCCCGGCGAGCGTGCCGTTATTGGAAAAGATTACATCATCACCCACAATGCAGTCGTGCGCGATGTGGGTGTAGGCGAGGAAATTGCCGCGGCTCCCGACTCGGGTCACGGAATGCGGTGCCGTGCCGCGGTGGACAGTGGTGAATTCCCG
>DASVRY010000102.1:0-3890 GCA_036388395.1 Chthoniobacteraceae bacterium | reverse complement strand
TCCACCCGCACGGTCGCGCCTTCCAGACTGAGCACGGTGCCTTCGATGAAGTTCGTCTCGCCCATGAAGTCGGCGACGAATTTCGTGCCCGGATGCCGATAGACGTCGGCTGGTTTCCCGAGCTGCCGGAGCTGGCCACCTTCCAGAATGGCCATGCGATCGGCGATCGAGAGCGCCTCCTTCTGATCGTGTGTGACGTAGATCGCCGTGAGCCCGAATTCCTTGCAAATCCGCCGGATCTCGCTGCGCATCTCCAGCCGGAGTCGCGCGTCCAGATTCGAGAGCGGCTCATCGAGCAGCAGGCACCGCGGGCGGATGACCAAGGCGCGAGCCAGCGCGACTCGCTGCTGCTGTCCGCCAGAAAGCTGATGAATCTTCCGTTCGCCGTAGCTGCCCATCTGCACCGACTCCAAGGCTTGGGCGACGCGCTGCCGGGTTTCCGGTGCGGGCACCTTCCGCTCTTCGAGTCCAAAGGCGACGTTCTTCGCCACGGTCATGTGCGGCCAGAGCGCGTAACTCTGGAACATCATGCCGGTATTGCGCCGATGGGGCGGCACGTGGGTGACGTCATCCTGCCCAAAGAGAATTCGCCCTTCCTCTGGCTCATAAAAGCCGGCGATGGTCCGCAGCAGCGTCGTCTTGCCACAGCCGCTCGGGCCGAGCAGGAAGAAGATCTCGCCTGGCTCGATCTGCAGGTTCATCCGCTGCAGGGCGATGGTGTCGCCGAAGCGTTTGGTGAGATTCTCGACGGTGAGCGAAATCATGCGGCGGACAGCACGTATTGGAATTAACTCAGTCGCACGATTTTGAAACGGCGGAAATCGCGCTGTCGGAAGGTTTCACGCAACGCCGCGGAAAATCCTCGCCGGACTTGCCGAGGTTCGGCTACTTCTCACGGTTAATGATTCGTCGAGACTATTTAGTGGTCGGAGCTGGCGTCGGCGGAGCGAAGGTGTGTGAAGGGATTCGGGAGTATGATAAAAAGGGCAGCATCATGCTCGTCGGCAATGAGTCGGCGCGCCCTTACTACCGATCGCAGCTCTTCAAAGGCTTCCTGGGAAAAACAGCGACCACCGCGGAAAAGCTGCAGTGCCTGCCGGGTGACTGGTACGAAAAGAACGACGTCGATCTGCGGCTCGATACGTTGCTCACGCAGTTCAATCTCGAGCGACGGATCGCAGTGCTCGCCAACGGGCAGGCCGTCGAGTTTCGCAAGGCGTGCCTCTCCATGGGCAGCCGCTCGAAGCGGCCACAGGTGGCCGGGGCAAATCTCGGGAATGTCTTTTACCTGCGGTCAATGCGCGATGTCATGGCGCTTCGTGAAGTCTCCGCGCTCGAGCGCCACGTCGTGATTGTCGGCGGCGGCTGCATCGGCGTCGAAACGGCGGCCCTTCTCGCTCAGAACTCGAAGCTGAATGTAACCCTGATGCACCGCGGCCAGCACGTCTGGCGTCGCTGGCTCGATCCCGAGACCGCTGCCTGGCTGACCGAGTATCTGGGCAGCCATGGAATCAAGATGCTCATGGGCGAGACGTTGAACGGTTTTGAAGGGCGGACCGTTCTGAAAAACGTGCAGACAAAGAGCGGCCAACGCTTTGGCGCAGGCCTGGCGATTGTCGCGGTCGGCACCGAGCCAAATCTTGGCCTCGTAGCAAATACGCCCCTGTCTTATCCAAACGGTGCGCCGGTCAACGAGTTCCTCGAAACCGACGAGAAGGGGATCTTCGCTGTGGGCGATATCGCACTCTATCCGAGCAAAGTCTTCGGCGGAGTGCGGCGGACGGACAACGGCGATTGCGCCGAGGTGCAGGGGAAGATCGCCGGGGGCAATATGACGGGCAAGAAGCGGACAAAGTTCGACTACGTGCCGCAATGGAGCAGCTCGGTTTTCGATCTGCAGTTTAACTTCGTCGGCGATTTCTCCAAGCCACCTACTCGCGTGGAGATCGAGGGGGATCGAGCGAAGAAGAAGTTCATTTTGCGCTGCTTCCAGCTCAACGCCTTGATGGGCGTGATCCTGTGCAACCAAGCTCCCGAGAAGGTCGCGACAGCGGAAGCGCAGCTTCGTGAGTGGCCTCGCGGGAAGAAGGCGGCATCGGCGGAAGCATAGTGGTCCAGCCACTCGCCGTCGGCGGTAAGCGCGACCGTACCTAGATCCCTGAGCAAGCGTAGCGGAAACGCGGGCGCGCCTAAGCCGCGCTCCGCTCAAGATGACCGGGTGGGAACGAGGGGACTATTCCGTTCAGTCCCACGGTGGGCTCAGCACACTAGCCCGCCACGCTTCGCGGGATCCTTAGAGCCGGGCCTGCAGCTGCTGCTTTGTGCCCTCTTCGCGTTCTGCACTCCACGTGGCGGGCTGCTTTCCCTCGCCGCTGGACTGAAGCTTTTCGCCTGAGAGCCGACCGGAGAACTTGATCGGCTCGCCGCCTTCCTTTGCTGGTGCAAGCGTCACGGTAAAGCTCTCGCCCGTCACTCGCCCGTCGGTGATCGCACGTTGCTCGCCCTGCACTTCCGCGGCGCCGGTGAGCATCTGGAATTTCTGCTGCAAGTCGAGCGAGGTGACGCCGCCTTCCGCTTTGCCCGCAATTTTCCACCGGCCACTCAGGTTCGCCGGGAGCACCCAGTAAAAGACGCTGCGGCTACCCAGAATCTTGTGCTCGTCCGCCTTCCAATCGCCCATGGAAAAGGCGTGGGAGGCGATGCGGGTGCCTGGCTTCAGCTCAGCGAACAGCTTCGGCCGCAGCTTCTCGTTGATCGACGTGAGGAGATAAAGCGTCACGACTGTCGCGTCCTTGAAGTCGCTCTTGAAGATGTCCGCCTTCATGAATTTCACCCGGTCTTCCACGCCTGCTTTCTTCGCGTTCTCTTTAGCCTCGGTAATCCGCTGTGGATCGATGTCGATACCGATTCCGCGAGCCCCGCGCTTCTTGGCGGCGGTAATGACGATCCGCCCATCGCCGGACCCGAGGTCGTAAACCAGATCGTCCTTGGTCACGTTCGTCAGGCGGAGCATCTCCTCCACGACATCCTCCGGAGTCGGCACGTAGTGGATGTCCGGCTTGCGTTCCGGCATCTCGGCGGGAATTGCGGGCGCGATCGGGGCCGCCGTCGTTTGAGCCAGGGTAGACGCGACGAGCGCCAGCAGAGAAGTGAGCAGGAGGGTGGGTGTTTTCATCGGGTTGTTGGGGCGAGTTCGGGTTGGGTGCGGGTGCGTCTGGCAAACCAGAACACCGGAAGGCCGAGGAGCAGTACGCCGACTCCGACAAGCGCACCCTGGCCGGTATAGCTGAGGCTCGAGTAGAGCATGTAGGCACAGACAAGGCAGAAGAGGATTGGGGTGACCGGATAGAGCGGCACGCGGAAGGGCCGAGTGGCCGCGGGATCCTTCCTCCGGAGCACGAAGAGCGAGAGTCCGCCGAGCAGAAAGAAGAACCAAAACACCGGCGCGGTGTATTCAACCATCGTGGCAAAGCCGCTTCGGGCGAAAGAGCCGAGGCCGATCAGACCAAGTGCGATCAAGCCCAACAGCCAGATGGCGTTGGCCGGGGTACTCGCTTCCTCCTTCCAGCGCCCGAAGAAGCCGAAGATCGGATAGTCAGTTCCGAGAGCGTAAGTGCTGCGCGCCCCAGTGATAATCGTCGCGTTCATCGTGCTGAGAGCCGCAATGGCAACCAGGAGGCTGATGAACGCCGCGCCGCGATCTCCCATCACCTGCCGCATGAGATCGCTGGCCACAGCCTGACTCTTCGCCATGCCCTCCAATCCCAGCCCGCGCAGAAACGCGAGATTCACCGCGAGATAGATCACCGTAATAAGGCAGATGCCGCCGATCAGCACCCGCACCATGGCGCGGCGGGATCCTTTCTCATCCCGGATCTCCGCGCCCAGAT
>DASVRY010000101.1:0-11411 GCA_036388395.1 Chthoniobacteraceae bacterium | reverse complement strand
CCAATGCTCGACGTGATTCCCCTGCACGCGGATCAGCCCTTCGTTCCACTGACCATCGCGAATCTTCTTCGTCTCCGCGGGAGGGATCACTCCGTAGAGCGCTCCAGTCCGTTTCGGCGGTCCGCCCTTTAAGCCGTCGGGATGCCGCACGTCGTCGATGATCTGGAACTCATGGCCGCTGGGCTTCTGCCCCATCCCCGCCTTCGCGAAATATAGCACGCCCGTATCCGCCGAGACGGTGAGCTTCCACTCGAAGATGAATTCAAAGTCGAGGTAGGCCTCCGTCGTCACGAGATCGCCGCCGGTGACGCGTCCGCTCTGCTTGATATCTTTTGGGAGCACAAGCGCTCCATCTTCGATCTTCCAGCCAGCTTTAAGGAACTCCGGCTTCTGCAGCCCGCGTAGTCCAGTGACCGTCTTGCCATCGAAAAGTACCTTCCAGGGACCGTTCTGAGGCGGCGCGGGAGTGGCCGCTGCGGGTGCCGGTACAAGTCCTGAGGCTGGAGGCGTCAGCGGCGGAGGTGGAACCGGAGGGGGAGGGAGACTCTGCGCGAGCACCACATTACCAGCGCCGAAAAATGTCAGCACCAGCAAAATGGCCCCTGTAAACGATGAACCGCAAGAACTACACACGCGCCGACGCTAGCGGCGCCAGCAGGTGGATCAATGCCAATTCACCCGCGCACCAGCCGCAGGAATTAACTTCGCCCTCTGCTTCGGAGGATTATTGCACCACCAGCTCGCATAGGCCGCCGGTCACCATCTTGCCCGCAGTCCTTCCTAAAATCAGATCCTGCAGAATCTCCGCGACATTTTCCTTATCTCGCTTTTCACTTCCAGCCGATGGTTGCTGCTTCGGCTATCTTTCCCGCGCTATTCTCGAGGCTGGCTCGTCTGAGCGGTGGACAGCACGCACTTCTCGGCGGAGTAGCTCTGCGCCTCGGCTGAGTGGTAGATGGACGAGCCTTCAACCCACACCACCGCTGGTTTCGCGCCCTCAATCGAAGGGCTCGAGCACTTTACTCTCCGCCTCTCCTCCGAGGGTCGCATCGTTTACCTAAATCGCGCCCTCGTTCGTATCTGGCCGCAGACCGGGAACAGCTCGTTGGCGCGAATGTCGAGGTCCTTTTTCAAACCGGGAGCGGTGCGCTCGCGACGGCCGTGCAAGAACTCGCCTCGCGCGACCGAGGCGAAATCGAGTTCTCGGACGAAGCCGGCACGCATTTTCGCGTAAAGAAGAGCCCGGCCGGCGATTTCTCCGACTTCATCTTCCAAAACATCACCGATGCGGTGCGCTTGCGGGATTACGTGCACCGCTATGTGAACGCGGAGCTGACGACGCTCTCCGAAGAGGATCTCGCAACCTTCCGTTTTCCAGAGAGGAGGTTTATGACGGTCAGCTTCACGGACATGAGGGGCTTTACAAAGCTCAGCGAGACCCTCCCGCCCGAAGAAGTGCGTGCGACGATCAACGCCTATCTGGAGGAAGCCATTACAGCGATTGACGAGCACGGCGCCACCGTCGGGCTAATCGTCGGGGATGAAGTAATGGCCCTTTACGGTGCGCCCCGTCCATTCCCGGATCACGCCTGGCGCGCGATCAACACGGCTGCTTCCCAGCAGCAGAAAATCGCGGCCCTCCAGCTCGAATTTCTCCGCTGTGGCAAGGTGATGCCTGATTGCGGCGTGGGAATCAATTCCGGGGACATGGTGCTCGGCAACATTGGTAGCGCGACTCGCCAATGCTATACCGTGATCGGGCTGGCGGTGAACCTTGCCTCTCGCGTCTGCAGTGCCGCACGAGCCAAGGAGATCATTCTCACCGAAGCAACACTCTTCACCGCGCTCAACTCGCTGCCCACCGGATGGGAGATGGCGGAAGAAGTCGACCCAGACGCGCCGCTCACGCTCGATCAGCTCGGCGGGAAGGTGGAGGCCGTTTCGGAGCTTCCTGCCAACCTCCGGGGAAGGATCATCCGCGTGGGACCTGAGGTGAAGCACGACCCGGCCAAGACGGTTTTCCTCTTTCGATACCTCTACGCCGTGAAGGTAAAAGGCGTCGCGGAACCGCTCCCAATCCTCGCCGCAGAGCGGGTAAGCGAGGAAGCTATGCCCGCTCTCGAGACGATCTCGGAAGGTGATAGCACCTCTCAAAAAGCCGAGCGCATTCTGGGGCGGTATCGGCTTGGGACGATGCTCGGCCGGGGCGGGATGTCCGAGGTCTGGCAGGCGCGAGATCAGTTTGGAAACGCGCTTGCGGTGAAAATCCTCCGGGCTGGGCAATCGGCTAGCGAGCAACAGCTCGCGCGATTCCGCCGCGAAGGACAGGTCATGGCGCGCCTTTCGCACCGGCACATCTGCCGCATTTTCGAGATCGGAGAAGTGGAAGGTATCACCTTCATCGCCATGGAGCGGATCGACGGCGCGTCACTCGCCGAGGTGCTCGCCCTAGCCGAGGGCTCGGGCACGAATGCTGGCGCTGGCGAATCCACCAGCGACCTCTCCCTCTTGGTGCGGGAGATCCGCGACCAAGGGCCGCCCATCCCGGCAGCCACCGAACGGTCCAGCATACGACCGGACGCCACCCCTCCCCTGCCGATCCAGCAGGTGCTCGCGCTCATGATCAAGATCTGCGATGCGGTGCAGTTTGCACACGAGCACGGGATTCTGCACCGGGATCTAAAACCGGGAAACATCATGCTCCGTGGGGACGGCGAACCGGTGGTGACGGATTTCGGCCTTGCTAAGCTGGTGGAAGGCGGCAGCGAACTGTCGCTCTCGGTGACCGAACAAGTCGTCGGCACGATCGAATACATGGCGCCCGAACAGGCACTCTCGAGCAAGCACGTGGACGAACGCGCCGACGTCTACTCTCTCGGCGCGATGCTCTACCGGTTGCTGACCGGCGCACGCCACTTTACCCCGAGCGACAATCTTCTCTCCGATGCGCAGCGTCTGCAGACGTGGGAAGCACCTCGCTTGCGACCGCTGAACCCGCGGCTCGATACTGACCTGGAGACGATTACCTTAAAAGCGCTGCGGTCCGACCGTGCGGAACGTTACCGCAGTGCGGCCGCGTTCCGAGAGGATCTCGAGCGCTACCAGCGCAGTGATGCAATCATAGCGCGGCCCCAGACGCTCGGTCAGGTTTTTTGGAAGACGGTGCGTCGCCACAAGGCGCAGAGCGCCACGATTGCTGCGGCGCTGCTCGTTCTCATCGGGGTGATGATCGCTGCCTTTATTTCAATCGCCCGCGAGCGCGACAAGGCAGTGCTCGCGCGCGACGACTCAGATGTGCATCGGCGGGCGGCCGAGGCGGTGAACCTGGCTGGCAGCGCCCCAGTGCAGGCCTTGCAACTCGCCCTCTCGGCCGCCGAAGACGCGCGCCAGCGTTTCGGCTCGCCATCTGCGCGCATCCAGCTCAGTCTCACATCGGTGCTGGAGGCTTCGCGAGAAAAAGGGTTCCGCGATCCTGCGCTGAGTGTCATCGAAGCTGTCGCTGTGAGTGGCCGAGGTTCCGAGATGATCGTCGCCGGTGCCGGGCGCGCCGTATTCATGGACCTACAGGGTCATCGGCGCACTGTGATCGAAGCGCACGCGAAGGCCGAGATTGCTGCGGTCGCGATCAATCACGATGGCAGCATCCTTGTGACATCCGGGAAAGAGGGGGTGGTCAAAGTCTGGAAGAATGATAGCTCCCTCGTTTCGGAACCGGTAAAGCTCGAGCGCGGTTGGTCCACCAGTGTGGCGATCAGCCCTGACGGAACCGTGCTCGCAACTGCAGAGCCAGACCGCAAGATCCATCTTCAGGACCTGGCGGGCCGGGAGATCGTCCCACCGCTGGGCCCCCATGCCAATCCTATCTCGACCGTTGTTTTCGATCGAAGCGGCGGACGTCTGGCAAGCGGGGACCTTGGGATCTTCGGAACGGCTCTCCGCGTGTGGCGCCTCGATGGAACCCTTGCGCACGAACATCCTTCGCCTCACGCTGGTGGGGTGAAGGCAATCGCCTTTTCGCCGGCGGGAGATCATCTACTCAGTGGAGGCGCCGACAAGCAGGCGATTGCGTGGAAGGTCGAGCTGGATGGAAAGCTTACTCCGGCCGTGACGCTGGGCGAGCATGCCAACGAGCTGCGAGGCGTCGAGTTTAGTCCTGACGGACAGGCGGCGATTTCTCTGACCGAGGACGGTGAACTGACCTTCTGGGAACCTCCGCTATTCCGCCACTCCGCGGTTACTTGGGTGAACGCACGTGAGGTTGTCGCGGCATCGTTCGGAAGCGATCGCTACACCCTGATTACGACGGGACGGGACCGAGTCAGCCGGATTTGGGATTTGCGCGGTTTCGAGGTGCGACCCGCCTTGCACACGGGGACGCCCTCGCGGCTCTAGACTCAGCCGGCAACCGGATTGTGGCGACAGGTACCTTGGGACGACTGCAACTGTGGGACGTGCTCGCTGGGCAGCTCCTCGCGCACCAGCAATACCCTCCGCGGCTGCGCTTTCAGCTCACAAGAAGACCGGAGACTCTCTGGGCAGCCAGCGAACACGAAGCCCAGATGGCCTAGGCGCATCCGTGGAGATCACCCGCGCGAATACCTTGCGCGGCCATGCGGTGCACACAAGCGCGGGGCGGATCGCCACCACCAGCTACGACGGCTTCCGCTTGATGGATCTGTCCGCGAAGGTAATTGCTCATCAGCCGGAGGAAGTTGCCTCACTTTATCCCGCAGTCGTTTTCCGCCCCGACGGCCGACACGTCGCCAGCAACCAGGGCGCTGCGCCTCGAGTCTCGATCAGGGACATGCAAGGCAAACGCGTGGCTGAGATCGGAGCTGAAGTGGAGAGCGTGCCGATGGCTTTGGACTATAGTCCAGACAGCAAGTTGATCGGCATCGGCTTCGCCAACGGCTCCGTGATGCTCTACGACGCAGCGACCTTCCGACCGATCGGGGTCCCCGTCCTGGCGCAAAAGTCACCGGTCATCAGCCTGTGCTTCAATCCACAAAGCACCGCTTTCGCCACGGGTGCAGAGTCCACGATCATTCGCCTCTGGGATATCGCGGGTTCGCCACTTACCCCTCCCATCCGCGCGCACGCCGGTGGAGTCCATGCGCTGCAATTCACACCTGACGGCCGCATCTTGATGAGCGGTGGCCGTGATGAGTTTGTCCGATTTTGGGCCACCGGCGCGGAGGCTTGGATGGCGCTCGCGCGAGAAAGGCTCCGCTCCCGCACAGCACAGCCTACTGCTGCTGGGGAATCGCCGGCTTCTGCTTCCGCAGAGCGGCTTGGAACCGCTTCCACCACTCGTCCGTAACGACCCGGTCAGGGGCGATCGCCTGGCGGGCAAAAGCAGCTTCCACTTCCTCGAAAACGGTATCCGTCCCGCTTGTGCCTGCCGAGGCGAAAAGAACCACCGTGTCACTCTTCATAGGGATGAAATAAAACTTCACTTTGAGCAGCGATCCGTCGAAGTGCTTTGCGGTTCCGGGGCAGATGAGCATGCCATTCCGCGGATCATACGTGAGTTGATCGAACGCGAAGTCTTTGACTGCATTGCTCCACAGATCCTTTCCTTCTCCCGCCACGATCTGGCGCGCTTGGGGAAACATGCCCGCCACTGCTTCCGGCTCCGGCTGTTTGGAGAAAACGTCAGGATCAAATACTCGCCCGCGAGCAGGCTAAAGACGGCATTTTCTCCCCGCAGGAACGCCGTGTTGAACGCCACATTCTTCAGCGGACCACGTGCCAACCGGTCCCGAACATAGCTCTGGATCTGATCCTTCATCGCCGGTGGCATCTCGTTCCAGATCGCTGGTAGCTCCAGCTTTAATCCATGCTGCGGATACGAGAAGGCACGCATCTGCTCCGCCGCACGGGCGGAGTCCCTAATAAGGTAGCACATCAGGACGAAGCGGAAGACGAACTGGACCATACCGCGCTTCTATGCAAAACCGCAGTCGCAGACAAGAGAGGATCGGTCCCAAGCCAGAAGCGAATTAGATGATACAAACCGTGCTCGTCGGCCCGCCAAAATGATTCGAGTTCCTGAGAGTTGAGGCAGACCTGGGGTAACTTAGCGTAGGACCGCAGCCCGGTTCGCGCGTTCGGTTAGGTGCATTTCGATAGACATTCCCGCGCTGGGGTCCTTTCGTGAGCAGAGCTCCTCACGCGAATGCCTCTCCCGCCTGTCACCGTCTTCCGCTCAGCTTCGGGTCTCATTGTGCAAATAGATGACGAGTTCCGGCTTCTTCGCGAACGGAACCTAGATGCACTCTTCACGGCGAGTGATCCGGCAGCCTGGCTCCACGAGCAGCTTGCCACCGCCTGGGTCGGAGCGAGCCCGGTGGATTTGCATCCGCCAGTGCAGAGCCAGGAGATCTGGGCGGCTGGTGTCACCTACATGCGAAGCCGCGAGGCGCGCGTCGAGGAAAGCCAGGATACCGGCGGCGGCACTTTCTACGACCGCGTCTATGATGCGGAGCGTCCCGAGATTTTCTTCAAAGCAACCCCGCACCGCGCGGTCGGCCATGGTGGACGCGTGGCACTCCGCAGCGATTCGCACTGGAATGTGCCGGAGCCGGAAGTCGCGCTGGCGATCAATTCCGCCGGACAGATCTTTGGCTACACGATTGGCAACGACATGAGCTCGCGCGACATCGAGGGGGAAAACCCGCTCTATTTGCCGCAGGCCAAAGTCTATCGCGCCTGCTGCGGTCTCGGCCCCGGCATCGTCGTGCGCGAACCACTCCCCCGCTCCACCGGTATCGCCATTGAGATCAGCCGCAACGGTCAGAGCGTCTTCGACGGCGCGACCACTCTTGAACGGATGAAGCGCAACTTTACGGAGCTGGCCAGCTACCTCTATCGGGACAACGATTTCCCGTATGGGTCATTTCTCCTCACCGGCACCGGCATTGTGCCGCCGAATGACTTCACTCTCGAAGCCGCTGACGAGATCCGCATTTCCGTGGCTGGGCTCGGTACGCTCTTCAACATCGTCGGTTAGAACCGCGCCCCGAGCGGAGCGGTTACTGCGCGCGCTCCCGTAACATTTTCATGAACTCCTCACTTCACGGACAAAGCCTCGTCGCCGGGCGACCACTGGAAATGCGCGACCGCTCTTTCAACGCGATCTCGCCACTTGATTCGCAGCCGCTCGAGCCATCCTTCCATGAGTGCACACTCGAGGATGTGGATCAGGCGCTGCAAATCGCCGAGGCGGCGTTTGAGCAATACCGCCGGACGAGCGCTGAAGAGCGCGCCAGCTTTCTGGAGAAGATTGCAGAAGAGATCGGCGCCCTCGGCGATGGTTTGCTCGAGCGGGCTCACCTGGAAACAGGTCTGCCGCTGGATCGGCTCACCGGCGAGCGGGCGCGCACGATGAATCAGCTTCGCCTCTTTGCGGCGGTGGTGCGCGAAGGCTCATGGCTCGAGGTGCGGATCGATCCCGCGATGCCCGATCGCCAGCCCCTGCCGCGGCCGGACCTGCGCCGCATGCTCATTCCGCTCGGCCCGATCATCGTCTTCGGCTCGAGCAATTTTCCCCTGGCGTTCTCAGTCGCTGGCGGGGACACCGCGTCGGCGCTCGCTGCAGGGAACAGCGTGATCGTCAAAGCGCATCGGGCCCATCCCGGGACCTCGGAGCTGGTCGCTGGAGCGGTCAATCGTGCAGTCGCGGCGTGCGGCATGCCGGCAGGTGTGTTTGCGATGCTTCATGGAAGCGGCGTGGAGATCGGCACCGCCCTTGTGCGGCATCCGCTCGCCCGGGCGGCTGGTTTCACGGGGTCGCGCACGGCTGGCCGCGCACTCTTCGATGCAGCGAACGCTCGTCCCGATCCGATCCCGGTCTTCGCGGAAATGAGCAGCCTCAATCCCGTGTTCGTCCTCCCAGGCGCGCTGCGGGAACGCGGCCCACAGCTCGCCGATGGACTGAAGACGTCCGTCACGATGGGCGTCGGGCAATTTTGCACCAAACCCGGGCTAATCTTCGGCATCGGCGGCCCTGATCTACAGTCGTTCGCCACCGCTTTCCGAGACCGCATTGCTGCCACGCCGCCCGCGACGATGCTCCACCCGGGCATCCACCGCGCCTTTGCCGACGGCGTCGAGGCCATGTCGAAGATCCCGGGCGTGGTTCCCTTTGCCCAGGCCGATCTCGAGCCCGACCCGGCGAGCACGCAAGGGGAGGCGACGGTCTTCGCCACAGACGCGGAGAATTTTCTTCGCCACCGCGAACTGCACGAGGAAGTTTTCGGGCCATACACGCTCCTCATCGACGCGCCGCAAATGAGCGACCTCGTCGCCATCGCGCGCCAGCTCGATGGGCAACTCACAGCGACGATTCACGGGACCGCAGAGGATCTTGCCGAGGCCGGTGAGCTGATCGCTGTGCTCGAGCGAAAAGCCGGCCGCTTGCTCTTCAATGGCTTCCCCACAGGAGTCGAAGTGTCGCCCGCGATGAACCACGGCGGTCCGTACCCGGCCACCACTGACGTGCGTTACACGAGCGTCGGCACTGGCGCGATCCAGCGCTGGGTGCGCCCGGTGTGCTACCAGAACTTTCCCGAGTCAGCACTCCCGCCCGAGCTCCAGAACGCCAACCCGCGCGGACTTATGCGGCTCGTAAATAGCGAACTCACGCGATCCCCGATGACGGTCGCCAACTGATTTCCAGCCGCGGCGGAGCTAAGGCTCTCTCTCGGCTGAGGTTTACCTATCAAGCTCATATGCCCCAGATCCCCCTGAACCGTCGCCGTTTCCTCACCCTATCCGCAACGCTCGGCGCCGGCATCTTCGCCGCCCCGGCGATCCTTCGAGCGCAGTCGCCGAACTCCAAGCTGAACATCGCCGTCATCGGCACCGGCGGAAAAGGCGGAGACAATCTCCAGCAATACCTCGGCGAGAATATCGTCGCGTTGTGCGACATCGATCCCGGTGGTCTCGCGGCAGGGCGTCAGCGCGTCGAGAAGGCGACCGGCACGGGCTTCGCAGGAAAAAGCTATAGCGACTACCGCAAGCTGTTCGACGACCTAAAGGATTACGACGCGGTAGTCATCTCCACTCCAGATCATCATCACTATCCCGCTACGATGCGGGCGCTCCGGTTGAAGAAGCATGTTTATTGCGAAAAGCCGCTCACCCACACGATCGGCGAAGCGCGGGAGATCCGCGTTGCCGCGGCCGCGGCGGGAGTCGCTACGCAGATGGGCAACCAGGGGAACGCCAGTGAGGACTTACGCGCGGTGACGGAGATCATTCGCTCCGGTGCGATTGGGGCTGTGAAGGAAGTGCACGCCTGGAGCAATCGCCCGATCTGGCCGCAGGGCGTGACGTGGCCAGAACAAGGCGATCCGGTGCCCGAGGGGCTGGATTGGGATCTGTGGCTCGGACCCGCGGCCGCGCGGCCTTATTACAAAGAATGCCATCCTTTCAAATGGCGCGGTTTCTGGGATTTTGGCACTGGCGCTTTTGGGGACATGGGCTGCCACATCCTGAACTGGCCCTTTACTGCACTGGATCTCGGCTCGCCGATCGCTGCGGAATGCCTCGTGGCCGACGGAGCGACCAAGGACAGCCCGCCGAAGAAGTCGGTCATCCGGCTGGACTTCGCGGCCAAGGGTGACCGCCCGGCATTGAGCCTCTTCTGGCACGATGGCGGGAATCTCCCGACGGCTGAGGCATTCGGTGGCGACATCCCGACGCGTGAGGATGGCAAGAAGACCGAGAATGGGGCGCTTTTCATCGGCGACAAGGGCCGGCTGCTCGACGACTACGACAAAGGTGGTCCAACCCTGCTGCCCACCACGAAAATGGCCGACTTCAAGGCACCGGAGAAGACCCTTCCACGCTCGCCCGGTCACCATCAGGAATGGCTCGCCGCTTGCAAAGGCGGTCCCAAATCCGGGTCGGATTTCGTCGAGAAATCGTGCGCGCTAACCGAGATGGTCTTGATCGGCCACCTCGCCGCGCACATTGGCCCAGGCAAAAGGATTGAGTGGGATGCCACCGCCGGTCGCGCGACGAACCTACCAGAAGCAAACGCTTACATTAATAAAGAATATCGCCCCGGCTGGAGAATCTAACCGTTCACTAGCCATCTACATCTAACTATCATGTTTACACTCCGCCTCTCGCTGCCGCTGCTCCTCGCAGCCAGCACCATCGCCACGCTCCCCTCATCTCACGCGGGCACTGGAGTCGGCGCCAAGCCGCTGCCGGGCGCCGAAGTCCTCTTCGACGGCACCCGTGAGATGCTCGATGCGAAATGGACCTACTGGGAAGGTCCTGGCTTCAAGTCATCCCTCCCAGTGAAGTGGAAGATCGTCGAGGATCCGGTGGATAAAGGCACGGTGCTTCAGACCGATGACCCTGCAGCAGCGGGAGGCAAGTACGGCGCGGCGGATCTCGTGACGAAGAAAGCCCATGGGGACGCGCGGCTGCACATCGAGTTCCTGGTCGCGAAACCCGGCGGAAACAGCGGCGTTTATCTGCAAAACCGCTACGAGATTCAGGTCCTCGACGGTGACAAGAGCAGTCATGGCATGGGCGCGGTGATCAATAAAACCGAATCCCCGTACCACGCCTACAAGGGTGCCGGTCAATGGAACGCCTATGACATTGTTTTCCGGGCGGCACGTTTTACCGATGGAAAGCTCACCGAACAGGCTCGCGTCTCGATGTTCTTCAACGGCGAAAAGGTGCACGACAATGTGACGATCGAGCAGATTCATGGCGGACCTAATTCGGGGTTGGACGGCGGCAACGACGGGGGCAAAGGAATCACCGAACAACCCGGCGGATTGAAGCTGCAATGCGAAGGCCATGATGTCCGCTATCGTAATATTTGGATGAAGGACCTGGATCTGAAGGAACCAAAGATCGAATTCACCGAGTAGCCGCGCCGATGTGGCTGCGCTATATAGCGGTCTGCCGTGCACTGCTCACGGGAAGCGTTCTGGTTCCTAATACGCAAGCGACCGCTGTGCCGACGGTTGTTCGCGTCAGCAGTAGCCTTCAGCTGCGTGCGGCAGCCCGCTCCGCTGTTCCCGACACGCGAATTGAGCTCGCGCCAGGCACTTACGAGGGCGGGCTCTACCTCGAGAACCTGCGCGGCGAGAAAGGGAAGCCGATCGTCATCAGCAGCGCCAATCCCAAGACCCCGGCACACATCAAAGGCGGCGGCGTCGGGATTCACCTCGTGAACCCATTCTTTGTCGAGCTGCGAGACCTCACGATCAGCGGCGCGACTGACAATGGAGTGAGCATCGACGACGGCGGAAAGTACACACCGGAAGCTCGCGGTCTCGTCCTTCACCAGCTACGGGTCACAGATATCGGACCACGAGGAAATCACGACGGGATCAAGCTCTCCGGGCTCGATGGCTTCCATATCGAGAACTGCGTCA
>DASVRY010000100.1:0-1999 GCA_036388395.1 Chthoniobacteraceae bacterium | reverse complement strand
CTCTCAACAAGCCGGGCTCAGCTGTGCAAAAGCAGCGGCACGACCCAATTCACCGCCCGGCCTGCGCCAGTTCAGTTGCACGGCGGTATTGCGTGCGGAAGCGATCGGAGAGTTCCTTCGCCAGTTGCACCTCCTTGATCTTGATCGAGCCGAAGGCTTCCTTGATCCGGCCCGAGGCGGTGGTGTGATCAACCGCCGAAAGGTCCGAGAACACGGCGGTTGCTTCCGGAGGAAAATTGGCGTCGATGAGTGCTCGCCAGGCGTTTCTCAGCTCGTCGTGCGTATCGATGCACATCACCCGAATGACGAAGGCCAACGGCTTAAAGACCGGTCCGGTCCATTTCTCCCGGTAGGCAAACCCTTTCGCCAGTTCGTATGGAGCTACGCCCGGGTCTGAACGGAAAGGCTGGAACTCTGGTTCGTAAAGCGCGGGTAGGATCGGCAGCCGGCGAAGTGCATACCTCCCTGGTCCCCCGGGGGTGCCTACTTTGAAGTTCCACAGCTTCTGCCCCTCAGGCGAGATGACGAACTGAATGAATTCGCGGGCGATCTCCCGGTTTGGCGCGCCGCGGAACATTCCAATTGGGTCGGCATTGAAGGAGGAGCCGCCGGGCACATCGCCGTAGTGAAGGCGTGAAGTGCCGTCTGCGCGCTGCACGGCTTCGGCCTGGAAGCGGCCAAAGAAGTCGATCGTCATCCCTGCGGCGGCGTCACCCGCTTGCACATCCAGCGCGACCTTGCTCGAAGCATCGGTGAAGTAGCGGGCGTTTGCACCGATCCGCTGGATGATCTGCAGTCCTCGCAACCACCCCTCGCGGACTCCCGCGAGTTCCTCATCTGCCGGAGTTGTCACACCCGCGCCCGCAGCGGTTCGGCGTTCCACCGCGGCGTGCATCTGCTGCTGGATGACCATCTCGAAGGAGCGATTCACGGAGCTGCTCTGCGTGGGATTGGCGAGCGCAATGCCGCGGAAATAGCGCGGGTCGGTGAGATCCTCCCAACGCGTCGGCGGGGCAGCGCCAATCCGCTGGAGCGCATCGACATTATAGCAGATGCCAAACGCGGAAACGCACGTGCCGATCCAGCGACCTTGCGGATCCCAATAAGGCTCGCCGCTTACTTTCTGTGGAATGCCATGGTCGCCGAATAGCTCCGGATGTGCCGCGATGACCCCGCTGTCGACGAGCCTTCCAGCGGCCGCTTGCGAGATGAAATCCGGTGAACCGCCGCCGAAGAAAAGATCGATGCGGCAGGTGACGTTCGAGTCAAGAAAAGCCCGCCGCGCACGTTGCTCGAGGGTGTCGTCGTCCGGTGTCGCATCGAGTTCGACGCGTGGATTATCAAAGCTCCGTTCGACCGCGGCGGCCCACGGCATTTTCAACGTCTGCGTCCAATGATTCTGGAACGAGGTGAGATATTCTGCGGCGACGTAGCGAGCGATCTCGCTAGTCCCGCCCGGGGTGCGCCAGTCGAGCCGCACCCGCTGCCCATGCTTGCTGAGGTAGTGTTTGGCAAAGGCGCGGCCGAATTCGGAACGGATCGCCTCGTTGTGCGGTGAGACGACGACTAACGAGCGTTCGCCAGGTTCCGCAGCCTTCTCGGTCCTGGGCCGAAGGGCCACCGGGCCCAGAACTACCACGACGAGGAGCAGGACGAGCGGGAGGTTGCGCATTATCGCGGAGCTGGAGAGGCGGGGGTCGATACTCTTACTCCTGCTGTTGCTCATGGAAGCATTCGAAACACGGAGAGGGAGAGGGAGATCGGGGACCTACGCGCGCGGGAGGACCACGACATCCTCCGGGGAGACGCTGGCGAAGACTTCACGATCCGGGCTGAGCTCCACAAAGCGCGGATTCATCTCATAGACCGTCAGCGTGTGACCGGCCGCCGCGAGTTGATACTGCGCCATTTCGCCGAGGTAAACGCGATCGCCGATCCGTCCTGGCACCGCGTTCGTGGCACCCGGTTCGATGCCGAGCATCCAGCTTTCCGGTCGGAT
>DASVRY010000099.1:0-6974 GCA_036388395.1 Chthoniobacteraceae bacterium | reverse complement strand
AGTCTAGAGCGACTCGCCAGAGATGCAAATAGCTACGGCGCGACCGGGATCGCGTGGCGGAAGAACAGCAGGAGGAGCACTCCGAGAACGATTCGATAGACGCCAAACCCCACAAACGTGTGGCTTTGCACGAACCGCAACAGCCACTTCACCGCGACGAAAGACACGATCGCGGAGACAACTGCGGCGATCAGCAGCAGCGTCCAATCTTCCGGCACCGCGTCCGGAGCTGGCTGGCGGAACGCTTTGAAAATCTTAAGCGAACCAGCAGCGAGCAGGGTAGGGATGCCTACGAGAAAGGAGAACTCGGTGGCCGCGACGCGATTCGTCCCAAGCATGAGCGCGAGGAGGATCGTCGAACCGGAGCGCGACAGCCCCGGGAAAATGGCGGCTAGAAGCTGACCGACTGCAACTGCGATCACTACTGCCCAGGTGATCTGCTCGTTCGTCGTGCGACCGCGCAGCCACTTCTCGACAGCGATAAAGAGCACGCCGCCGATGACCAGAGCCCACGCAACAGGATGCACTGTCTCCGGCAGCTTGAAGTCCATCTTGTCGAGAATCAACCCGCCGACGCCCGTGATGAAAAACGCCAGGAGGATCTTCGCGATCAAGGTACGGCTTTCCGACTCGCGCCAGCGCGAAAGCATGGCGAGGCGTCCCCAGAAGAGCGGAATGACGGCAAGCACCGCTCCGCACTGGATGACGATATTGAAGAGATCGCTCTGCTGATGGCCGAGCCAATGCTCGACGATGAGCAAGTGACCGGTGGAGGAGACAGGGATGAATTCCGTCAACCCCTCGATGAACCCGAGGAGGACAGCTTCGAGCCAGGGAGGCACGTGGAAAAAGTAGCGCAGCAAAGAGGCGGCTTCCGCACACGAGCTGGCGCTCGGCGGACGCTGTGAGTTGCTGCGGATCGGGCTAGATGGCGGTGTCGCCGCGCTCCTCAGTGCGGATGCGGATGGCGTCTTCGATCGGCAGGATGAAGACTTTGCCGTCTCCAATTTTGCCGGTCTTCGCCGATTGCACGATGGCGTCGACGGCCTTCTGCACCCGCTCGTCGGCAATCACGATTTCAAACTTCACCTTTGGCAGGAAATCCACGGTGTACTCACTGCCGCGGTAGATTTCCGTGTGACCCTTCTGCCGCCCGAAGCCCTTCACCTCGCTCACCGTCATGCCCTCGATGCCGATTTCGGAGAGCGCCTCTTTGACGTCCTCCATTTTGAACGGTTTGATGATAGCCTCGATTTTTTTCATGGTGCGTCCCTTTGCTAACGGCTTGGGACAAAATGGCAAGCAGTTCCCGGTGCGGGGCGCCGCTCAGGAAAAAGGATCCGCTGACTCAGTAATTCACTTCGAGAAGGCGCGAGGCTTCCCATCCGCAGTATTCATCGATAGGCTCACGTATGCCTCACCTCGCCACCTGGATCCGCGATTCAGACGAAGTGGCTTTCGGGCAATTCTTTGCGACTCATCCGGAGATCATCGTGCACAACGCGCGCGTGGAGGAGTTCGATCTCGCTTTCGCCGATGGGTTGCTGGTTAGCGGCGGTCCGGATGTCGCCGCAGCGTTTCATCCGGAGCCATTGGCTGATCCTTCACTGATCAGAAATCCAGAGCCGGCGCGTGACGCCTGGGAATTCGCTGCCGTGCATTCAGCGTATGCACGTGGGTTGCCGGTGTTGTGCATCTGCAAAGGAGTGCAGGTGCTGAATCTCGCCCTCGGTGGCACTTTGCATCTCCACATCGACGGACACGAGATGCCGGAGCTGAAGCAGCAAAACTTGCAGCCAGTGCGGTATTCCACCGCCGCGCGTCATCGCTTCCCGCTGGTGAATAGCTCACATCATCAGGCGCTCGATCGAGTGGCGGGCGAACTCGAGGTGGAAGGGTGGAGCGTTTCGGACGATGTTATCGAGCAAGTGCGGCTGCGGAATTATCCATTCGGCTTCGGCGTCCAATACCATCCGGAGCGCGATTGCCTATACGCTCCTTTGTTCGAAGACTTTTTCGCGCACTGCAAACAGTAAGCAATCAGCACCTATGTCCACCGTCCACGTACCATTAGATCTCACCGTCCGTGCCGGGCTCGAACTCATCTACGAAGCTCAGGTGGCAACCACGCTTACCTTGCTCATCAAGCCTCAACAAGGCTTGTGGCAAAGCATCCAGTCCGAGCTCTTTAGCTTCGCCCCGCATGTCGATGCCAGCGAGTTCGAAGATACCCACGGCAACCTCGTGCATCGCGTCACGCTGCCTCCAGGCCAGACGAGCATACGCCATGATGCGCTCGTCCGCGTTCCATCTATTCCGGAAGATCACACTCGGTCCGGCGACGTCGTGCCGGTGGAAGAACTCCCGCCGGAACTCCTCCGTTACGCACTGCCGAGCCGCTATTGCGATTCCGATAAACTGCTCGATTTCGCGTTCCAGAATTTCGGTCAAGTGCCGAACGGTTTCGAGCGTGTGCAGGCAATCTGCGACTGGGTGCATCACAATATCGAGTATCGCTTTGGTGGTGGAAACTCGCAGATCTCGGCTTCCGATGTGATCCAGCAGCGCTTCGGTGTCTGCCGCGACTTCGCGCATACCGCCATCTCGCTCTGCCGCACCTTCAATCTACCTGCGCGATACGTCACTGGATACGTGCCGGATATCGCCTTCCAGGATCCCGGCACCCCGATGGATTTTCACGCTTATTTCGAGGTGTATGTCGGACACCGCTGGCATGTTTTCGATGCCCGCTTCAATGTCTCGCGGATTGGCCGAATCCACATTGCGCGCGGCCGCGATGCGGTTGATGGCGCATTCACCACAGCCTTCGGGTCGGCCAAGCTCACCTGGTTTAATGTCTGGGCGTATCAAGTCGACCCACGCGAAGTGCGGGTCGGCGATCCGCTGGATATGAGCAAACGTCTCGACGGAACGCCTGAACTCCGCCTGCCGCAAAACGCAGCAGCTTGCCTGGATGAAAGCCGCGTTGCGTAGATGCAAAAGGTGGAGGGACCTGTAAAACGCGTGATCAGCCTGATGCTACTTTGCGTCAGCCTCACCGCTTCGGCGGAAGACTCGTCTCGTACCATCAAGACTATAGATGGTGCCACTTACGTGCAGGCCCGAGTCACTGAGCTCCGGCCAGCTGGAGTAGCCGTTACCACGGAATCTGGCATCGCCGTGATCCCGTATGATCAGCTTCCAGCTGACCTCCGCCAATTATATGTTCCTGACCCCGCGGAACTCTCGCGGGTCATAGGATCGTCCGTTGACGGCACCTATGAAATGCCACAGGACCGCACTGGCCTCGGGGGAGAGCGGCTCTTCCTGAAGAACGGAACGTTCGCGTTCGGGTGGTGGAACGACGCTACTAAAGGGGGGAGAACTGCGCGGGCGCTTCACACGACAGGGACAATGGATAACATTTCACAACCGGGAGTTTTCATCTCCAGACCGGGTGCTGGTCATCATCGACGGAAAGCTGTCGATGTTGCTGCCGGAAGACTTCAAGCTCTGGCGTGAGTCCAAAAATGTGGACCAGATGCAGGGTATACCCCTTCAACGAACAACTTCCCGATAACCCGGAAGGCCGCTCGGGAGGTTGTCTCTAGGGCCGCTGGGCGAGCGGGCTTCAAAGCCTCTCAACTCTCAACCATCAACTCTCAACCTCCTCAGTGCCAGCCAAGCTGCCCAAGCACCCAGGAATACTCGCGTGCGATGCTCTTCACCACGTCGCCGGCATTTAACTCCTCCGGCAGCACGTCGAAGGTGTAGGTCTCGATCTCCAGGTGCGAACAGGCTCCGCGGCGGAGCTCGTGGAAGAAGTCCGGTGTAAGTGCAGAGGCCGTGGAGCTCAGCACCCCGGCGCCTTGCATGAAGAGCGGCACATGGAAATGCACCCGCACCTCTTCGGCGTCAGGAAAATTCGGCAGCTCCTCGAGCGCATCCGGCAAATCGTACCAGGCAATCCGCGCTCCTGAGCGGGCGATCGCTTTTACCTGGTGCAGATAGACCGGTTCATCGAATCGGCGCAGCGCCTCGTACGTCTCGGCATTTGCGGCTCCAGTCAGTGCGGCACTGAGCTGCACCTTCGAGATGCGGATGCCTTCGGAAAGATATGCGCGATACGATTCGACGAGATCTTCGTACTGCAGCGCGACGTGGCAGGTATCGAAGCAAACGCCGAGATGCCGGCGCATGATCTCCTCCGCTTGTCCGTTCGCCACCCCCATGATCCGACCAACTTCCTCGACCCCGGTTGTGAGCAGCGAATCCTTGTAGAAGGCGATCATCTCTGGAGTCGTCTCCAGGTAGCAATCCGGCTCCGGCTCGAGCCCCAGATGAATCTCCTGACCAGTGTCGTCGCGGATCGCAGCAAGATAGGCGACGACAGCGGCGAGGTTCCGCGCCATGAGCGACTTGTCGCCCTCGGAGGTGATCCACGGTTTGAAAGAGCAGGGGACCGTGCTGATGCTGCCATCGACTTCCGGTGGGAGGAAGTGCGTGAAAATATCCGCCAGCTGCAGCGTGTAGTCGCGGCGCTCCGGCGTGCGCCAGTCGGGCTCGTAGACCTTCTCCTTTACCGGCGCCTGATGAAACCGGCCGTAGGGAAAGCCGTTGATCGAGAAAGGGTAGAGCTGATGCTCGGCAAAAAAGTCCCGCGCTTCGTGGATCAGCGCATGGTCATTCGCCAGCCGCGATGCCGCGTGGTGCGCGAGCCGCAGACCGAGCCCAAACCATTGGTCCGGCGCGACCCGTTGCTTCACCTGCAGCGCCTTGTCCTTGATCGCAGCGAAGTTATCCGCCCAGCTCTCGCCCGGATGGATATTGAGACTGTAGGTGTGGTGAAGCGCGGGCTTGTGCTGCTGGATCATGAAACGACTCGTGAGAGCAGCCTCAGTTCCTGCAATGCGCGTGCCATCTTGGCAAGGTCGATTTCGTGCACCTCATGGCGCGCCCCGATGCCGCGCGGGAAGGTGACGCTCAGTTCGCCGCCGAGATGCTCCTGGAAATCCCGGAGTCCAGCAAGGATGGCGAGCTCTCCATTCACGTCGCGCTGGTCGAGTTCGTCCGCCCAAAGAGCGAAGCCGCTCTTCGCGAGGCCTTCGTGAATCTCGCCGAACTCCGGCGCGCTGATCCAGCCGTGATCCCGCGCATAGATCGAGTCGAGCAGGATCCCAGTCGCAACCGCTTCACCGTGAGACACGCGGAAGTTCGAGAGCAGCTCGAGCTTGTGCGCCGACCAGTGGCCGAAATCGAGCGGCCGTGCGCGCCCATACTCGAACGGGTCGCCATTCGTCCGGATGTGATCGAGGTGCAGCTCGGCGCAGCGGAAGACCAGGGTCTGCATGGCTTCATCGTCACGCTCGGGAAAGTCGCGGGCGTGCATCCGCAGCCATTCGAAGAATTGCCGATCACGGATGATCGATACCTTGAATGCCTCCGCTACACCGCACAACCAATCCCGTCGGTCCAGCGTGCGGAGGAACTCGAAGTCGTTCAGCACGGCGAAAGGCGGCGCGAAAGTCCCGATTGCGTTTTTCCCGCCAAGGAAATTCACGCCGTTCTTCACCCCAACGCCGGCGTCGTTCTGCGCGAGCACCGTGGTCGGCACCCGCACCTGCCGCAATCCCCGATGGACCAGCGCCGCCGCAAGGCCCACGCAATCCAGCACCGCGCCTCCGCCGATGATGATCACATAAGATTGCCGATCCATCCGCTCCTCCAGGAGCAGCCGCATGTAACGCTCGATGAGCGAAAAGTCGTTCTTCGCCGCCTCGCCTCCGGGGACGGTCACGGGCGCGCTCGCCAGCTCGATCTCGGAAGCGTGAGCCGCGAAGTATTGCTCCACATCCGCACCCAGCGTCGGGTTCACCCGGCTGACCTGCTCATCGATGAAAACCATCGCCCGGTGCCGCCGTTGCTCGCCGAGCCGATCGAGCGTCGCAGCTAGCGTGGTGTTTTCCGGGGCAAAGAGGTGATGCGTGAAGACCACCGGAAAATCCCAATGCACGGAAATCTGCTGGCGCACCGTGCGAGTGCCCGGATGCGGCGTGTCCGTCAGCGGCTGATCGCGAGCGGGTGGGGGAAGGATGTTTTGCATCGGCTTCATTAGGACCATCACTCAAGCCGACGCGTTCATCCACGCCCGTGTGGCCACCGCCAGATCCATCGCGGTCTCAGGCTTTTTCTCCAGCGGTAGTGAACTCGACCATGCAATCTCGTAACCCGGCCCCACGCTGCCATGCGAACCGTGGATTTTCTGCGTATTGAAGCTCACGCTCCCCGGGGGCCAGCCGAAGTAGAGCTCACACGGGTCGTAGCCCGGCTTGTTGTGAATATCCACGTGGCTCGCGTAGTCCGGCGCCTCGCCCTTCTCAAACCACGGATAGGCAAACCACGCGCCTGCTTCCGCCACAATGATCAGCTCGCCACTGCGCTCGTGCGCCAGGCCGCGCGCCGCCTGCGCCTCACCATCCAGCACCTCTTCGATACCCGGAAGCTGCTCCAGCACCGCCTGGGCCGCCGCCGTGCTCTCCGCGTCGCGGCAATAGACATGCGCCACCTGATGATCCACCACGGCAAAGGCGCGGCTCTTGAAGAAATCCGTGTAAGCCATGTCGCGGATGTCGCGCACCGTGAAGAGCCCCGCCTCCCGCAGCGCCCGATTCGGGAAAATGGCGCCGCGCTTCACCGGCTCGATCGCATAGTCGCCGATAAACAGCCACTCGTAGCCATGCTCCTTGCACGCCGCCTTGATCCGCGTGAGATAACCGAGCAGGAGATCGAGCGCCTTTTGCGCCGATGCGCCCGCCGGGCCGTGACGCTGCAGATCGTAATCGAGATGCGGGATGTAGGTCAGGAGCAAGTCCGGCGCGAGATCCGGCATGCCCACCACCGCGCAGGTCGCGTCCACCACCCAGTCGCTCGACTTGTGATTCGCCAGCGGCCCCCAGTAGTTCATGAGATTGAAG
>DASVRY010000098.1:0-6041 GCA_036388395.1 Chthoniobacteraceae bacterium | reverse complement strand
GAATGATGGCGGCGTCTATTGGGACGAAATCGGCCGCGTTCCCGCAGACGCGCAGACCTTCACCGACACGCGCATCCCGGGCGGGCGCTACCTCTATGCCGTGCGCGGCGACCGCTCCCCCTTTTCGGTGCGTGCGGCAGGTCGTGGGAATAGCGCACAGCAGTTTTTCTATCCTGGGCATTTCGATGCGCAGAGCGGCGGGATCTCCGTCTTCGGCACTGGTAACCGCCAGATCGGCGGGACGGATCCCGGCGAGTGGATTCGCTTCGATAATCTGGACTTCGGCGCTGCGGGTTCGGTGACAACCTTCACTGCCAACTACTCCAGCGGCAACGTAAACGCCGAGGTCCAGGTCTGGCTCGACAACCCTTCCAGCGGCACGCGGATTGCCACCCTCAAAGCGGGGACAAGTGACTGGGTGTATCGCGATGTATCAGGAACAGTCTCTGCGACGGCGTCCGGGGTGCATAACGTCTTTCTCAAGTTCACCCACTCCGGGACGGCGAATATGGGGAGCTTCCGTTTTCTCGGGAACGCCCCAACCGTCCCTCCGGCCGAACCGTCTGCTCTCACCGCGACGTGGAACGGCACGGCGGTGCAGCTCGCCTGGACGGACGCATCGAGCGATGAGAACGAGTTTCGCGTCGAGCGATCGGTAAGCGGCGGACCGTTCACCTTCTTCGCGCGCCCGGGCGCAAACGTAACCAGCGCAACCGACACCACCGTGCTCGCGGGTATCCGTTACCGGTATCGGATCTGCGCCGCGAATATGGCCGCGCCATCCGCGTTTAGCTCCCCGGCGGTGCTCACCATCCCGGCCTCTACCTACACGATGCTCGCCGGCACATCTTCCTGGGGAAATGCGGCAAGTTGGTCGCCGGCAGGGCCTCCAGGAGCCACGGATAGCATCCAACACACAGCGGCGTCTGCGGCCATCTACGATCTGGATGCGAGTCGCACGGTGAAAGACTTCACGGTGAACTCGAGCGCGACGGCGACCATTCATGGCAAGCCAGCGGGAAGCGCGCTCACGGTGGCCGGCGCATTGAGCAAGAGCGGGAGTGGCGCACTGGTCATCGGCGGCTGGAATGCGGTCGCCAATTTCAACGGCGCCTTTACGCTGAACGACGGCAGCGTTGGCCTGGAGCCATCGTCGAACGGCGGGATGAACTTCGCCAACGGGACTGCGATTGCGCTCAACGGTGGCACTTTGAAACTAGTGGGCGATGCCACGAATCGGGTGACGAATTTCGGCACGGGAAGCATCACGCTTGCGGGTACGACTTCGCTCAACGTCTGGAGTTTCTCCAACGATCTCACCCGCACGCTGACAGGCGCGGGCGGCTTCACGAAAACCGGCAACGGCAGACTCTTGCTCAAAGGCGCGGGCGCTAGCTACGCCGGTGCGACCGCGATCACCGCTGGCACTCTGCAAGTGGGCGCGGACAACGTCATCGGCGATGGCAGCGCTGTCGCGCTCGCTGGCGGCACCCTGGCTCCCGCAGGCTTCAGCGAAACTGTCGGAACGCTGGCCGTAACCGCGCCATCGAGGCTCGATTTCACAGGGAGCGGCGCGCTGACCTTTGCCCAGAGCCAGGGGCAAACATGGAGCGCCACTCTCGCCGTGACAAACTTCGATCCGGCGACTTGCAGGCTGCGTTTCGGGTCCTCCAATACCGCACTTACAGCGGCGCAACTTGGAGCAATCACGATCAACGGTGGCCCAGCTGCGATCACTGCCGATGGCCACGTCACCACTCCAAATGCGGCCTGGCTGTGGGCACATTTTCAAACGTTCAGCCCAACGGGCAATGCCGCCGCCTCCGCCGATCCGGATGCCGATGGCCTGCGAAACCTGCTCGAGCGGGGTCTTGGGTTGAATCCGAAGCTCGCGAGCACTGCGGGCCTGCCTGCGCTCGGAACGAGCGCAGATCGCCTCACAATCACCTTCACGCGCGCAGCCGCAACCACCGACCTCACCTTCCGTGTAGAAGCCGCGAGTGACCTGACGCTTCTGCCAAATCCGTGGACAGAGATCTACGCGCACCCTGGGGTTACCGCGGCGGATCAGGTCACTGTCTCAGACACGCAGACCGGGACCGGCAATGGAAACCGGTTCCTGCGTTTGAGGATCACCCAACCCTGAGATTTTTCGGAGTGCTTCGCGTCTGGCCTGCTTCTCGGCTGAATCGTTCTGAAGCTGGCTCAATTCCTGGTGCGAAACGCGTAATTACATCGAGGGCATGAGAAAGGTCTCCGATCAGTGAAGTGCCGCGACGAGGTAAAACATTCCCGCGCCAGCAATCGCTCCGGAGCCCCATTGCTGCATCGCGCGGGCGACCCGCTCGCGCATTGGCGGTTCTGTAGAGATCGCGCGGCTCAGCTGCAGCAGTCCGAAGACCGGCAGCACCACGGCCTGGTGCCCAATCTCCACGCCGACGCTGAACGCCGTGATCGCAAGGACCACCGTGAGCCCGGGCAAGCCTTGCATGGCTTCCAGCAAACCACCGGCAAAGCCGAGCCCATGAAAAAGCCCGAAGAGAAAAGCCACGAGCAGCCGCCCTGCTCCACGGGCTTGCCTGGGCCAGATGACATTCTGCAGCCCCACAAAGACGATGCTGCCGGCGATGATCGGCTCCACGATCTCGCTCGGCAGCCGCACCACGTCGAAGACGGAGAGCGCGAGAGTGAGGGTGTGCGCCAGGGTGAAGGCGGTGACGACCTTGACCAAATCCCAGAGCGAGGCGACGCCGAGCACGAGCGCCGCCATGAACAGCAGGTGATCGTAGCCGGTGAGAATGTGGATTACGCCGTGATGTAGATACGCGGTGAAAAGAGCGGGTTTGCTCGAGTGCACCTTGCTCGCTGCGGCACCATCGGCCGGCCACTCGCAGCGGTAGACGAGCGGGGTTTGTGACGTAAAGAGCAGCACCTCCTCCCCGGAGCGGCCGCTCTGCTGAATCTTCGTGACGTAAGTGGCTTCCCAACTGTTCCCGGGGGCGAACTCCAGCTCATTCAGCACATCCTGGGAGAGCTGAATCTGGTGCGGCGGAGCCTTGCCCGCACCGAGGGCGAACTCCATTTCGTAGACGATCTTCTCGGTGGCGATGGAGCTTGGCGGGGGCTGAAAGCCGAGAACGCGGCCTTGCAGCGGCTGCCCATCGGCCTGGACGCGCACGTGCCGGAGCAGATATTCGCCGTGTTGCTGCCACGTCTCAGTGAGATCTTTTGGCGACGTTCCGCCTGAGCCAAACGCTGCCTCCACAAATGCCTCTTCATTGGCCACGCGCGCGGTGATACGCACCGCGTCGTGACTGACAAGCACCTCCATCGCACCTTGCGCGACCGGATGCGCGGCGACCGGGCCACAGAGCATTATACAGCTGACGAAGACGGCGAGCGCGGCTAAGTGGGCGATCATCGGTGAACGTGAAAAGTGTGGTAGCGGGGATTGACTTGGAGCGCTTCCTGCAAGGCGGCCTTTCCGCCGGATAAATCTCCAGCGCTCATTCGGATCATCCCGGCGTGGTAGAGGAGGTGCGAATCCTTGGTCCCGGTGGCGAGCGCCCGGTCGACGGCCTCGACCGCAGCCGGGATCTGGCCGTCGAGGTAGAGCGCCCAGGCCAATGCGTCGTAGGCGGAGATGCTTTGCCGCAGCGCGAGATCCTTCTTCGCCCACTGCAGTGCTTCGGCGGGCTTGCTCTGAGATTCAGCGAAGAAGCCGCTCAGGTGATGAAGATAATGCACGTCGCCTGCTTTGACCGAGGCCATGTAGCTGGCGAGGGCGCGCTCGTGCCATACCGCGGCGTCCGCGGCATTTCCGGAGAACTGATACAGATCACCGAGCGCCTGCTGCAGCTCCGGTCGCGGCGTTCTGGCGAGAATCTGCTCATAAAGCGCGATCGCCTCCGGTGTCTGACCCTGCGCCCCGCGCAATTCCGCCACGTGCTCCTCGGCGGCCCAATAGCCAGGCCGCGCCGCGAGGGCTGCTCCATAGTGCCGCTCCGCCGCGGGCCAGTCGCCCTGCCGAAAGTGCAACTCGCCGAGCTGAACGTGACACCAGGCGACGTTCTCACCCGAGCGCGAGCCGAGCGCCTGCGCGAATTCCAGCGCAGATGCGAGATGCTGCTGGGCGGCGGCGCGGTCTCCGCAGATCCACGCGAGGCGGCTGCGGCGTGCTTCCGTATCGACGCTGTCGCCGTCAGTCCCGGTGAGCTCATCGACGAGTTTCGCCGCCGTGGCGTAGTCGCCGAGCTCAAGGCAGGCATCCGCCAGCAGAAGCAACGGCAGTGGCTTGCCGGGCGTCAGCGCCCGCAGCTGCTCCGCACTTTTCCTGGCATCGCCGAAGCGATGGCTTGCCAGCTGCACCCGTGTGAGCAAAGCGAGCCCTCCCGGGTTGTCGGCTGCGGGCACCGCGAGGAGCGATTGTTCCGCCGCCTTTGCCGCTTTGGCCAGGTGCGCGAGTTCGCCGCTCTCCCGCAAGAGCTGCAGATGGCGCGTGCCGAGCTGATTCCACGCGACGAAGTCCACTGGATCTCCAGCCACTTTCTGCTCAAGGAAGTGCAGAGCTGTGGCCGCACTCGTCTCCGCGCGGAGCACGCAGGGAAAGGCCATCAGCACCAGCAGAAGAACGCGTCTCATCGGTACAAAGAAAAGCCGCGCCGACGCCGAAGCATCAGCGCGGCTCGTTCTGAATGTTAGTTCCGGGTCGGATCAACCGTGGTGTCCGGCTGATTGGCGGTGCCGGAGCGCGGCAGCGGTTGGTGAGGCAGGCCGAGATACGGGAAGCGGTTTTCAAAGGCCACTTCGTTCGCGGGCACATTGTCATCGAGAGTCGTGTTCGACTCATTGGAGTTGCTGATGATCGTCAGCAGGGTCTTCACCACGTCATCCGCAGGGAGGCGGCCATTGGGAAAGCCCGAGCTCTGCGCAAGGTCGAGGCGCAGAATGTCACCTTTCACCACTGCGAGGCCAGCGAGGGCATCTACGTTGGCATCACTGGTTCCCACGGCTTTTAGCGTGCCGACGATCGCCTCGGCGAATTTTCCGCTGGCGTCGTCCATCGTGGTGGCGCCGTTGTAGGCGTTCTTCAGCGCCAGCGGGATGAGCAGTGCGTTGACTGCAGGCAAGCCTTCGCGATCAACCGTTTTGAAAGCTCCGCTGCTGATTTTGCGGCCTTTCACGACGCGCTCGGTGCCGCGTTGGGCCAGCACATTCAGACCAAACTTCGTCGTATTTGCGGAGCCCGCGCCGGTATTAACCAGCTGCGCCTTTGGAATCCGGAGCGCGATCGTCATCACATTGTAGCCGGCAAAGGTGTCACGACCCCGGCCGAGCTGCGCGACGGCATCGCTGGTGGTCGTGGTTGGGTCTTCATCGAGAATGATATTCCGGAAGCGGATGAAGCCCGGAATATCGAAGAAGAAGGGGTCGTCTGTTTCACCCCCGAAGAACTCGACTGTGCTTGCGGTACCGTCCGCAGCCTTGAGCTTTTGGGCAGGATTCAGAAAGTAGTTCGCGCCGCCGGGAGGTGTCGCCCCGAGACCTGCGCTTGTTGTCTCGCCGGTGAATTTTCCCTTTAGGTCGGGAAAGGCCGCTCCGCTGAACTTGACCGTCGCGGTCTGTGGGTCAGCAGAGTTTTTCTCGCTGAACGAGATATCGATAAACGCATCAGGCTTGGCGTCGTCAGTGTTCTCGATTTGGAAACGATAGCGGATCGTGGAATCGAAGATCGCGAAGTTCGCCGCCTCACCCGGAACGATGAAGCCCCGGACGGTATTGATCAGCACCACCTTCGTGGCGTCGTTCGGATCCTGAAAGAAGTAGCAGTCGGCGAGATCAGCCGCCTGATCTCCGGCAACTGTGGGGCCGTCCGCATGATCCGAAGCTCGGAGCGCGGTGGGATGAGTGAGCGCGAGCGCGAGGGCTGCAGCGCAAGCGGGGAGACAAGCGGGTGATTTCATACGAGGGGTGGGGTTTTCAATTGCTGGCCACCGCGGTGAAAGACCACTCTTCCTCGCAGCACCCAACAGGGGTCATCG
>DASVRY010000097.1:0-4120 GCA_036388395.1 Chthoniobacteraceae bacterium | reverse complement strand
CTGTGTGCGTGCGTTTTTGCGGAGCCAGATCGAGGAGATGATGCAGGGCAATCTCGATCCCCGTGCTTGCGTGGCGTTTTTGGAGGAGACAGCTGCGGGGACCGATCTGAATTTGGCGTGATTTGACCGGTTTGAAAGTGGAGGGGTGGTGGCGGCGGGAGTTTTCTTCTTAAACTTCCCACACAACACGTTCTTCTTCCTCTTGGTCGGAAGGGGGCCGGGGGGAGGCGGGGTTGGCCGGAGGGGAGGCGGCCGGCACGATTCCAACGCAGGCCTGGTGCGCGATTAGGATCGCTCGGTGGAACCGCCTGCGTCTTCCGGCCGTAAATGCCGCTCCTGCAACGAGTTGTTTCGGCCTGCGGCCAACAACAAGGCCACTCAGTGCTTCTGCGCTCAAGCCGCCTGTCGCAAGGCAAGCAAGGCGCACTCCAACGCCCGCTGGCGACGCAACAACCCCGGTTACGATCGCGGCCCCGAGCAGGTCGAGCGGGTGCGGCAGTGGCGCGCTGCGCATCCCGGCTACAGCCGGGGCAAAAAGCGCCCGGATCCGCCTCCACCGTTACAAGATCTCGCCCAGGCTCAAAGCCCACGGGACGAGCCGCTTACAGAAGCTGCGTCCCCCGCCGCAAGCGATTTGCTTCAGAGAGCGCCCACCACGGGGACCGGGAACGCCGAGCCGTTACAAGATCTCGTCCCCATGCAAACTGCTCTGCTGGTGGGCTTTATCGCCACCGTGGCCGGGGAACCGCTACAAGAGAGCTTCGCCGTGGGGTTCCGGCGTCTCGTAGAGCGGGGTCGGCGCGTGCTGGCTCAAGACCATGCCGGTTTCGAGTTCATGGCCGCGCCGCCAACACCGCTTAAAACTCCATGACGATCCTCAAACGCCCCTTGATCCCCGCCGTCTGCGCTCGGCCCTGCCGCGCGGCTTCGGCTGGATTGACCACCGGTTCCTCACCGACGGCCATCTGTGCCGCTGCACTCCGCCGGCCCTGGGTCTTTATTGCCTGCTGATCTGCGCCTCCGACAACCAGGGGCTGAGCTATTACTCCGAGCCCCGCCTGCGCGACCTTCTTGGCCTGGACGCGCCCGCGCTCTTTGGGGCCCGGCGCGAGTTGCTCGACTCGGGCCTCATTGCCTACCAGAAGCCACTCTATCAGGTGCTCGCCTTGAGCGCGGGCGACGACCGGCCCCGGCGCGCTTCGCGTCCGGCCCCGGCTCCGTCGCCGCAAAATCCACCACCGCCACCGTTCCCGGCTGGACTCAACCTCCGGACGATGGTCGAAGCCAGCCTGCGCCAGGGAGGTGTCCTGTGATTGACTTCGACTCCTTCCACGAGATGCGCCGCCTGCACACCGAGCAGCACGCACAGCGGGCGGCTGATACAATCCTCCGCCATGCACCAGCCGGATGACCTCCAGCAGCTCAGCGCGCTTGGTGGTCTTCGGAAGATAGGCGCGCACTCCCGCGTCCAGAGCGCGATAGATATGCTCCTCAGTTTCGTTGACGGTGAGCATGATGATCCTGGCGCCGGGATCCTGCGCGAGGATCTGTTGGGCCGCTTCCACTCCCATAAGATCGGGCAGCCTTCCGTCCAAAAGTGTCACATCGGGCCGGAGTTGCGCATAAGCTGCGACGGCCTCCTGGCCGGTGGAAGCCTGGCCGACAACCGCAAGGTCGGGCTCACATTCGAGCGAGGACACCAGCCCTGCCAGGACGATGAAATGATCGTCGACGAGGAGCAGTCGGATCTTGTCAGAGGGCGCGGTCATCTTTGAGCGAGGGTGGCTTGGTGAGGGAGCTTTGGTTCTTCACCGTGACTGTGATGGTCGTTCCTTGGCCGGCGCTTGTTTTGATGGCGAGCTGCGCCGCAATCTTCGCCGCCCGCTCTTTCATGCCCAGGAGCCCGAAGTGGGTTCCATTCCCCGAAGCAGCGGTTGCAGGGTCAAACCCACGACCATCGTCCTCGATGCTCAGCGTGATCGTTTCGCAATCAACCTGAAGAACGAGTTCGATTGTCCCAGCGCCAGCATGTTGCAGGGCATTGGCGACGGCCTCCTGGGCGATTCGCAAGAGGTGAAACTCGGTCTCCGCAGGAAGCCGCCGGGGCGCCTCTCCGCTCGATCGAACGTTCACTGTCGGACCTCCAGGTTCGTTGAGCCTCAATTCCTTCAGCGCCTCGGCCAGGCCCCGCTGTTCGAGGATCTCGTTTCTTAGATTCCAGACGGATCTTCGGGCTTCCGCCTGGCTGTGCCGAAGCATGGCATCGGCTCTTTCGAGCATTTGAGTCGCGAGTTCAGGCGCTTGCTTGCACTGCGCGGATGCCGCCTGCACCTGGATGGAAACACCGACGAGCTGCTGCTGCAAGGTGTCGTGCCACTCGCGAGCCAGCCGGGCCCGCTCCTCATGAATAGCCTGCCGCTCGAGCTGATGGCCGATCATGGCCATCTGGCGGTGGACGCGGCGCCGCAAGGTGACGACCCAGGCAAAGGCAAACACACTCACTCCCAAAAAGGTCCACAGCAGCCAGCGGAGGCGGCCCTCTGTCCAGAAGGGCGGCTTCTTCAAGACTTCGATGTCGCCGGGGCCGCGGACGAGAAGCTGTCCGCGAACGGCCTCGGCATCGACTCCAAACACGTCAGCATCCTTCGTCACACAGACGCCGGTCAGCCGCAAGAGCGAGCCCACAACGGGACGCCAGCTTTGCGTGGGATCCGCCTTCACCCGCGCAAGGATCAAGCCATCGCTCCGGGCGAGAACCAGGTTTTCTTCGCCAGTCACGCTCTTCTGGTGACTAAGGAGCGGGAGATCGATCGTGAGCAGCTTTCCGTTAGCTGCCGCCCGAGTGTTGGCCTCGAAGGGGTCGAAGGGCGGCTGCCAAACGGCTGGCGGCCCCTCATCTGCTGAATGCAACGCACGGACGAGCGCGTTGTGCATCGAGAGTTCGGGCTTATCCGCATCGAGATTCCCGACCACCTCGACATGCTGCCCAAATCCGACGTCGCCCGCTTGAGCCGCGTAAACCCAGAGGCTCGGATTCCAAGGCCCAGATCTCGTGTGAGACAAGAAAAAGCCGAGACCCGGCTCGACGTAGACCACCTGCCCAGAGGCCCGCTGCCGCCGTACAGAATCCACCCTTTTTGAGTCATAACCGGTCTCGCTCACGGGCTGGGCGGAGGAAAAGCGCACTTCCGCTTCCTCCGGATCCACCTTCACGTCCCGAACCGACGCGCCGAAAAGCATCTGCGGTTCTCCTGCGGGAGGCCAGGGTC
Source organism: Chthoniobacteraceae bacterium (assembly GCA_036388395.1). Classification (GTDB taxonomy): domain Bacteria; phylum Verrucomicrobiota; class Verrucomicrobiia; order Chthoniobacterales; family Chthoniobacteraceae; genus DASVRY01. The sequence goes on along the minus strand of DASVRY010000097.1, from coordinate 851 downwards.
CGAGGATGCCGATCGCCGAGACGGTGAAACCCTGCAGGTAGTGCGGCAAAGTGCTGCGGCTGCTGAAGCCGACGAGCTGAAGATGAACCGGATGGCCGCCAATCGTCAGTTCGACGACCGCTCGACGTGCCATAAAGCTGACTTTTTCGACTTTGCCGCGGACTTCCACGAGCTGGGCATCGTACGCCATGTCGCGCAGCTGATCCGGCTGAAGCTTTATCGGCTCGGGCAGGGATGCTTCACCGCGGACTTCGAGTGACGAGCTGCTGTCTTGAGTGGCGTCGATGTAAGGAACGGTCAACCCACGTTGGCTTCGCCCGCGGATCTGAACCAGCTTGCCACGCGGAGTGCGCTTTCCCGCAAGTTGCAAATAAATCCCGCCGGTCGCGTCGGCCACGAAGTGCAGCTCTCCATCCCCCTCCGAGAGAGTAATGACTCCCTGCACCTGCACCGGATATCCCCGCGCCGCTTCATTATTACTGAGCGCGCGCACTTCGCGCACCGTTCGGAGCACGGGCAGAACCTCGGCGGCGGCCGCGCGAGATGCGACCAGTAACGAGAGAAGCACCAGTATGAGTTGGGGGAAAGACATACAACAGCGCGCCGCCACGAGGCGACGACCGCTCCATGCAGTGGCACAGCACCTGTCGGAAATACAGCAAAGAAAACTCTCCGTTGCTCGCTGCGGGCGGCGAGCGCGGCGTTGACGTTTCCGGAGTTGGCCAGAGTCTGCACGGCTTGGCAGTGCCGGGAATCCCACCAAGGAACCACAGTTTCAACCATCCACGGTATCACATTTGCTCAGGGGATCTCCTCCGGGCCGCTCGACAGCACTTTCACCGCGAGACCTG
>DASVRY010000096.1:0-8718 GCA_036388395.1 Chthoniobacteraceae bacterium | reverse complement strand
CGACACTCCAGCTCTCGGCGCTCTCGTCGCCACTGCCACCGCGGGCGTGCCGATCTACAACTTCACGGCGCCAGACGACGTGCAGCACACGGTCTGGCGGGTCACGGGCGGCGAGGAAATCACGCGGAGCTTTGCGCAGTTGCCAGCGGCTTACGTTGCGGATGGTCACCACCGGACGGCGAGCGCTGTGCGCGTGGGGAAAGAGCGACGCGCAGCCTCCACGCATCAGACCGGGGAAGAGGAATACAACTGGTTCCTCTGTGTCCTGTTCCCTGCCAGCCAGCTCCAGATCCTTCCGTACAACCGCGCGATCCGCGATCTGAATGGCATGACCCGCGAGGCGTTCCTCGAAGCAGTCGGCAGCGCCTTTACCGTGACCTCCCCGGGCTCTGCGACACCGGTCGCGCCTGGTGAAATCCGCATGTATATCGCTGGTCAGTGGTACGATCTCGCATGGAAACCTGCCGCGGAAGCAGACCCGATCTCGCAGCTCGACGTGACTGCGCTTCAGGAACGAATCCTGGCACCTTTGCTCGGCATCGAGGACCCGCGCACCAGTCAGCGCATTGATTTCATCGGCGGAATCCGCGGAACCCAGGAGCTGGTGCGGCTGGTGGATACAGGACGCGCGGCGGTCGCCTTCTCGATGTTCCCAACCACCGTCGAGCAGCTCATGGCAATCTCCGACGCGGGGCAGATCATGCCGCCGAAGAGCACGTGGTTCGAGCCAAAGCTCCGTTCAGGCTTGTTCATCCATACCTTCTGAGCGGCAAGCGATGCGGCTGTGAAGCTGTCATGAGACCGGACTGATAAAGTCCGGCTCAAAGCACCCCCACCCGTGAATACCTACCAAGCTATCGCGGCTCTTGTTTATCGCCTCGCGGCGGTCGCGTTGTTCATCTATGCCGTGACTTCCGGAGTGCTGGTGTTCTTTATGATGCCTCGGATGGCTTTGGCTGTAGTGCCTTACCTCCTGATTGCGATTGCGTTGTTCGTCTACGCCATTCCTTTGGCGAAGCTAACGGCTGGTGATATCGTCGTCGAGAAACGCTAATCCCCCGCTTCGATCTAGTGAGCGGCTTTCGTCTTTGCGGAACCTTTCACTGGAAGCTTTTTAGCGGGAAGCTTTTTGCGCCCCGTGCTCGCCAGTTCCCCGAGCTGCTTTTCGCTCATGGATTCGACCATGCTCCTGGAAGCTCCCTTGAGCGATCTCTTCAGGGTTTCGCCCCGCTTCGCCGAGAGCGCGGCACCGGCGGCCATTTGTTGTTTCCTTGATTTTGCAGGCATCACTCAGTTTCGCCACTGCTTGCGACTGGGGCCTTGCTAGCCTCTGCAGACATCGACCGCTCACGTGTCGAGCCGAATGCTCTGCAACTTAAAGCCTAAGCTTTCGGGTCACCGCACCCTTGACTGCATACCAGCTCACCACGCCACACTTACCTCTGCATGAAACTCCTCCCAATCGTCACCTGCGCCCTCCTGACATGTCTTCTCATCTCTTCGGCGTCGGCTGCCGATGGTGCCCGGAAAAAGATTCTGCTCCTCGCCGGGAATCCCAGTCACGGCCCGGGTGAGCACGAGCATAATGCCGGCGTGCTCTTGCTGAAAAAATGCCTCGATGAGAGCGGCCTGCCGCTCGATACGACGGTGAAGCTGAGCGCCGCGTGGCCATCAAAAGAGGAGCTCGCGAGCGCCGATACGATTCTCTTCTATGCCGACGGCGGTGGGGGGCATCCGATGTTGAACGGCAATCACCTCGAGCAGACGGCCGAGCAGATGAAACGCGGATGCGGATTCGTGGCACTCCATTACGCCGTGGAATTCCCCGCTGAAAAAGGTGGCCCGCAGGCGCTCGACTGGATGGGCGGATTTTTTGAGGCGAACTGGTCGGTAAACCCACACTGGAAAGCAAACTACACAGAGTTCCCTCAACACCCGATCAGCAGCGGCGTGAAGCCTTTCAGCACCCAGGATGAGTGGTATTTCCATATGCGCTTCCGGGAAAATGCCGGCAAGCTCACGCACGTCCTCGCTGATGTGCCGCCTGAAAAGACAATGGACCGCCCCGACGGTGCTCACTCGGGCAATCCGGCAGTACGTGCGGCCGTGGCCGCGAAGAAGCCGCAGACGACGGCATGGGCTTACGAGCGTCCGGAGAATGGCGGCCGAGGCTTCGGCTTTACGGGCGGGCATTTCCACAAAGGCTGGGGCAACGACGATCAACGCAAGCTCGTGCTCAACGCGATCCTCTGGACTGCGAAGGCCGACGTGCCAGCTACCGGCGTGGAGTCGAAGGTCACCGAGGAAGACCTCGCGGCGAACCTCGACCCGAAAGGTAAGAAGTAAGCGTCAGGCGGCAACTGGACCAGCCCAGCAAGTCCGCAAACCCCAGTCTTGCAACTATGCAGGAGAATAGCGAATGAAGGAACTCTCCCCATGAAAGTCCCCCTCCCTTTCGTCGTCTCTCTCGCTTCCTGCCTCCTTGCTGGGCTTCCCGCGGAGGCCCGCACTGCTGATGGAAAGCAGAAGCTGGTCTTGATCGCGGGCAAGCCAAGTCACCCGCCACGGATGCATGAGTTCCGCGCAGGAGCGCTGCTCCTCCAGCAGAGCCTCGCAAAGACGGCGGGCTTGGTCGTCGAAGTCCACGACATGGGCTGGGTAAAAGACGAGAAGACTTTTGACGATGCCGATGCGGTGGTGATCTACGCCGACGGTGGACCCGGGCATCCAGCAGTGCAGGGTGATCATTTGGCCAAAATCGATGCGCTGGTGAAGAAAGGCGTCGGCTTTGGCTGCATGCACTATGGCGTGGAGGTCGTGCCGGAGAATGGCGGACCGCAATTCAAGCAATGGATTGGCGGTTACTACGAGGGGATGTATTCGTGCAACCCGATCTGGGAGCCAAGCTTCGACAGCTTTCCGCACCACCCGATCACGCGCGGCGTGAAGCCGTTCAAGATCAAGGACGAGTGGTATTTCAACATTCGCTTTGCCGACCCATTCTCCGCTGAGAAACGCACGGAAGAAGCCGGGGTCACCTTCACGCCTCTGCTCGTGGCAAAACCGAGCGATGAAGTTCGCAATGGACCTTATGTGTATCCAAAGGGACCCTACCCGCACATCCAGCAGGCGAAAGGCCGCAAGGAAGCCATGATGTGGTGTGTGGAGCGGCGGGATGGCGGCCGCGGCTTTGGCTTCACCGGCGGCCACTTTCACGACAATTGGGCCAATGAGGAATTCCGCAAGACGGTTTTGAATGCGCTGGCCTGGGTGGCGAAGGCCGAGGTGCCCGCCGATGGGATCTCATCCAGCGTCACAAAAGAGCAAATCGACGCGAATCTCGACCCCAAGGACAAGAAGTAGTCAAAGCGCGGGCGCTCTGCGGGGTCTTCCTCCTTGCACCGTCCGAGGTGCGCCTACTCACCCTTCACTCCGCTCCCTTTCCACCCACCCGCCAACCCTCTCCCTTTCATGAACAGTCTCACCGTCCGCACGTCACTCCACATCCTCGCAGCATCGATCGCGACCATTCTCCCGCTTCACGCGGGGCCGGACAAGCCGGAGAGCCGCGCGCTCGCCGCAACAAAGATCGTGCACGATGAGCCGGTCGCAATTCGCGTGGAGTTGCAGGGGGCGAAGGAACTTTACCTTGTGGCCACTGACGCGGGCGATGGCATCAAAGCGGATTGGGCAAATTGGATCGAGCCGGTCCTGATCAAGGCGGACGGAAGCAAGATGAAGCTGACGGATATAAAGCCGAAGGAGACGCAGCTTGGTTGGGGCGAGTTGGGCGTGAACCTCAGGGCGGATGGCAAGGAGCCGATGCGGATGAAAAAGCAGCCGGTGGCGTTTGGCTTCGGCGCGCATGCGCCGTCGATGGTGGCGTTTGACCTTCCAGAAGGCGTGGTCGCCTTTGAAGCCCGAGCAGGCATCGACGATGCCGGCCTCACGCAAGGTGACGGCGCGACAGTCACCTTCCAGGTTTACACAAAGCGCCCTGCCGGGACTGCGCTCGCCGTTTCTGAGCCGACTAACTCCGTTAAAGGCTATGGGACCGCCGCCGCTCTCGAGAACATGAAGACCTTCACCGCGGCGGAAGGTCTAGCGGCGACACTCTTCGCAGCTGAGCCTGCCATCCAAAACCCAACGAACATCGATGTGGATCATCGTGGACGCGTCTGGGCGGTGGAGGCGGTGAATTATCGCTCGAGCTTTCAAAAATGGGGCGTGCTCAGGCCAGAAGGCGACCGGGTCGTCATTCTCGAAGATGCCGACAAAGATGGCGTGGCCGAGACGGAGAAGACTTTCTACCAGAACAAGGATTTCACCGCGCCCCTGGGCATCCTCGTTCTTCCACAGGCGAAAGGCACGCAAGTCATCGTCAGCGCCGCACCGAATGTGTGGCTGCTCACCGACACCGATGGAGACGACAAAGCCGACAAGGCGGACAAGCTCTTCACCGTCGGCGGGAATTGGGATCACGACCATGAAGTCCACGCGTTCGTCTTCGGACCGGATGGGAAGTTTTACTTCAACTTCGGCAACGAAGGCCGCCAGCTGAAGTGGCCGGACGGCACGATCGTCAAAGACATCACCGGCCGCGAGATCACAGACAAAGGTGCGCCATATCGGCAGGGGATGGTCTTCCGCTGCGATATCGTCGATGGGAAGGCGCAGAACGTGGAGACGCTCGGCCACAATTTCCGCAACAACTACGAGGTCGCGGTCGATTCGTTTGGTGCCATGTGGCAGTCGGACAACGACGACGACGGCAACAAAGGGGTTCGGATCAACTACGTGATGGACTACGGGAACTTCGGCTACACCGACGAGCTCACCGGCGCCGGTTGGCAGACGAAGCGCACGGGCATGGAGGACAGCAAGTCGCTCCAGCACTGGCACCTCAACGATCCGGGCGTTGTGCCAAATGTGCTCCAGACGGGCAGCGGCTCGCCTACGGGCATTCTCGTCAATGAAGGGACGCTGCTCGGCAAAACCTTCGAAAATCAGATGATCCACTGCGACGCCGGTCCTCGGACTGTCCGCGCCTATCCCGTGAAGCTCGACGGCGCCGGCTACTCGGCCACCATGGTCGATGTTCTCACGAGTAAGGATGAATGGTATCGCCCGAGCGATGTGGCGATCGCCCCAGATGGCGCGCTGATTGTTTCCGACTGGTACGATCCGGGCGTCGGCGGGCACAACATGGGGGACCACGAGAAGAGCCGGGTGCGAGGACGCCTCTATCGCGTCGCTCCACCGACCGCGAAACCGAATGTCCCTGCGATCTCGATCGCCACCGCGGCCGAAGCTGTCACCGCGCTCCAGTCTCCGAACCCTGCAGCGCGCTACGTCGCCTGGCAGAAGCTGCACGCCCTCGGCGCGGAAGCCGAACCGGAGTTGCTCAAGCTCTGGGCCGACGCAAACCCACGTCTGCGGAGCCGCGCGCTTTTCCTGCTCGCGCAGATCAAAGGCCGCGAGAACGCCCATCTTACCGCCGGCTTGAGCGACCCGGACCCGCAGATCCGCACCGCCACCATCCGCCTCATTCGCACACTCACGAAGACACGCAGTCTCGACTCCAGCGTTCTCGAATCGAACGAGGCGCTCGTGGCCAAGCTCGTGAAAGATCCAAGCCCACAAGTGCGCCGCGAAATCGCGCTCTCGCTGCACGGGGCAAAAGAAATCGCGCCCATGTGGGCCGCACTCGCCAGGCAGCACGACGGCAAAGATCGCTGGTACCTCGAGGCGCTCGGCATCGGCGCAACGGGTCAGGAAGAAGCGTGCTTCAGCGCATGGCTGGCCGCAGTGGGCGATCAATGGAACACCCCAGCCGGTCGCGACATCATCTGGCGTTTGCGCAGTTCCGCCTCGGCGGGATACCTCGCCAAGATCCTCGCCGACAAAGCCACCGCAGCAGCCGATCAGCCACGCTACCTGCGGGCCTTTGATTTCCTGCCTGCGAATCCTGAGAAGAACAAAGTCCTCATCCAGCTCGCGAGCCTCGGCGCGCAAAGCAACTTCATCGCCACGGAAGCTCTCCAGCGCTTGAAGAGCGTGAACCTGAACACCAGCCCGGACGTCAAAAGCGCGATCGACAACATGCTCGTGGCGACCAAAGGCACGCCGCAATTCATCGAGCTGGTGCGTGATTTCAAGGTGAAAGGTCACGGGGCAGCCTTACTCGAGATCGCGGCAAAGAATCCGAAGGCAGCAACCTCCAATGAAGCGGTGAAGCTCCTCCTTGCCGAAGACAACGCTGCACAACTGGTGCAGACCGCGCTCGGCAGTGCGCAGGCCGGCGGAACGATCGACGCGCTTGGCGCAACAGGCGATAAGCGTGCGATCGCCGTGCTCCTGCCCCTGGTGACGGACGCGAATCGCGAGGTCAGTTTGCGGGCGCAAGTCGTCCGCGCATTGGCCCTGAGCGCACCTGGCGCGGAGGCTCTCCTCGGCATTACGCGTGAAGGCAAGTTCCCCAATGAGCTGAAGCTCGCCGCCACCGGCGCTTTGCATGCGGTGCAAATCCCCGCGCTGAAGGCCGAGGTCGCGCAGCTCTTCCCCGCGCCAAACGCCCTCGGAGGTCAGCCCCTCGCACCGATCGCTGAGCTCGTGAAGATCAAAGGCGATTTGAACCGCGGCAAGGAGCTCGTCGCCAAGGCGGAGACGAGCTGCGTCACCTGTCACCGCGTCGGCAATGTCGGCGTGGATTTCGGTCCAGCGCTCACGGAAATCGGCTCGAAACTCGGCAAGGAAGCGATGTTCGAAGCCATCATCGAACCGAACGCCGGCGTCTCGATGGGTTTTGAAACAACCCAGCTCGCAATGAAAGACGGCAATGTGGGCATCGGAATCGTGAGCAGCGAAACCAACGACGAGCTGACGCTCTCAATGCCACAGGGCATCGCGAACAAGTTCAAGAAGTCGGACATCGCAAAGCGCGAGAAGATCGCGATGTCGATGATGCCAAGCGGAATCAACCAGGCTCTCACGCAGCAGGATCTCGTCGATGTGGTAGAGTATCTCGTCTCGCTCAAAAAGCCGTAGATCAGAGAGGTCCCGGCCGGTAGTTATAGCCATGCGACGCGTCCGACAGCTTCTCCTCGTCGGGTCTCTCGGTCTGGCCTTGCTCGCCGGGTTTATCGGCGCGACGAACTGGTGGGTGCTTCGAGCCGCTCGCGGTCATCTGCACACCACGCAGGCGAACCTTCCGACGAACGACGTGGCCGTGGTGCTCGGTACCTCGCCGAAGCTGCGCGGGAAGTGGAGCAATCCATTTTTCGAATCCCGGATGGATGCTGCCGCGGCCCTCGTGCACAGCGGCAAAGTGCAGCACCTGCTCGTGAGCGGCGACAATGGCCGCAGCAGCTACGACGAGCCGACTGCGATGAAAGAAGCCCTCGTCCAGCGCGGCGTCCCCGCAGAGGCGATCAGCCTGGATTACGCTGGGTTCCGAACCCTCGACTCGATGGCGCGAGCGAAAAAGGTGTTCAACATCGACCGCTGCACGATCGTCACCGACGACTTCCATCAACCACGGGCGCTCTTCCTCGCAGCGCAGCACGGGTTGAAAGCGGAAGGCTTCATCGGGCGTCCGGTCCCGTGGAAGTGGTCGAAGAAGACGCGCCTCCGCGAGATTGGCTCACGCGTGAAGGCGTGGCTCGACATTTACGTGCTCCGCACTGAGCCGAAATTCTACGGACCGCCAGTCGAGCTGCGCTTTGCGTCACGGTCGGGAGCCAAGCTCTGACAGCCTCCGCACCTCTGCGTCTCCACTCCAGCTCGCGCGACTTCCATCACATCTCCCGGACTCGCTCCCGGAGTTTCGGCTTGCCGTCACTCCGTCCGAAGAGAACCCTTTTGCATAGGACGCAAGTTAATGAACGAAGACGCTTACGACAGCTCCTCACGTCATGTCTTGTGGTCAACTGCCTATCGCGGAGGCGGCACATTGCTTTGCGCCGTTGTTGTTTATTTTCTGCTCTCACCTTTCTTGTGGCTGCCCTTCATCCCGACTGCGCGAAAAGGGAAACCATTACCGCACGCGGTGAAGACTTTCTTCAGGCCAGCAGGGTTCCTTTTCGATCACTTCAAACCGTACAATTGGTTGATTTATTACGAGGCACAGTTTCTCGGTGTCCACGATATCGACTATGAGGGTCGAATCCTCGGCTCGGATCGCTGATCTTTGATCCGCTAGGCGTCTTCATCGCGTCTCCAGTGAACACGAGTAGGATTTAATGAGTTACTATCGGTGGCTGAGGTATTTGCAGATCAGAAAAATGGCCATAGCTATTTCACCGGCTCTGCTCGGTGGTGGGTGCGCCAATCAGGCATTCCACTACTCCGCGCAACCTCCCTATACAGCTCCTCAGCCACGCTTAACAACTATGGTCGCTATTGCGTCCTTTTCGAACGAAGCCGCCAAGGACGGATTCCGACTTGCCGCCATACTTGAGAACGAAAGCGTTGAAGTGGCACTTGCCGGCACCAGAGGATGGAGTATTTCGGTTCCCCAAAGTGCTGCTTTGCACGCTCGGCGCCTTACACGTGACGCCGTCCGACGAGAGAGATTGAACGTTTTCGTCCACACTGACCCCTGACGTCGAAAGGCGCATGCCGCGGAGTCGGCAAGCAAACCTGGCTAAGCAACAACGGCTTCAAAGAGGACGCGCAGAGGGAGGGCCATTACTGGGGTGCAGGCGTCATATCTTGACA
>DASVRY010000095.1:0-2426 GCA_036388395.1 Chthoniobacteraceae bacterium | reverse complement strand
CCGTCTCGACCGATTACGACACTTCGGACAAGCTCTACTTCGAGCCGCTGACGCTCGAAGACGTGCTGAATATCTGCGAGCAGGAGAGCGAGAATCTCTTCGGCGTCATCGTGCAATTCGGTGGCCAGACGCCGCTGAATCTCGCCAAAGGCCTCGAGGACGCAGGCGTGCCGATCATCGGCACGCAGCCACGCAGCATCGAGATCGCGGAAGATCGGAAGCTCTTCTCGGCGATGCTCGACAAGCTCGGAATTCGTCAGACCCCGGGCGGCACCGCGCTTTCAGAAGACGACGCGGTGGAGGTGGCAAATCGCATCGGTTACCCGGTGCTCGTCCGCCCGTCTTTCGTGCTCGGCGGGCGCGGCATGCAGCTCGTGCACAATGAGGTGGATCTCCGCCGCTATGTGCGCGATGCGATCGAAGCCGCCACGGTCGGCACTTCGCAGAACAACCTTCCAGAACGATCCGCGGTTGGCGCTGCTGGACCTGCGAGCACTGAAGCTCCGCCAACTGGCTTGCCACCTGGTTTACACGCACCCGAAAGCATCGCCGCGACGAAAGGGAGCATCCCACCGATCCTCGTGGATCACTTCCTCGAAGACGCGCTGGAGGTGGACGTCGATTGCATCAGCGACGGCGAAACGGTCGTGATCGGCGCGATCATGGAGCACATCGAAGAAGCCGGTATTCACAGCGGCGACAGCTCGTGCGTGATCCCGCCTTTCAGCCTGAAGGAAGAAGTGAAAGCCGAGATTGCTCAGGCGACGAAAGCGATGGCGCGCGAGCTCCAGGTGCGCGGGCTGATGAACGTGCAGTTCGCCGTGAAGGACGATCAGGTCTACGTGCTGGAGGTAAATCCTCGCGCCAGCCGCACCGCGCCATTTGTGAGCAAGACGATCGGCGTGCCACTGGCGAAGCTCGCCGCAAAGGTCATGGCGGGCTCGACTCTCAAGGAGCTGGGCTTCACCGAAGAGGTGCATCCGAAGCATTTCAGCGTGAAGGAAGCAGTCTTCCCGTTCACCCGCTTCCCTGGGATCGATATCGTCCTCGGACCAGAGATGAAGAGCACCGGAGAGGTGATGGGTATCGACCGGAATCTCGGCCTCGCCTACGCCAAGTCGCAGATGGCTGCGCAGCCGCCGCTCCCGACGAAAGGCAACATCTTCATTAGCGTCGCCGATCGGCAAAAGCCGCGCATCGCCGAGCTGGCCCGCGGTTTCGTGGACCTTGGCTTTTCGCTCTACGCGACAAGCGGTACCGCGGCGGCGCTAAAGACCGCTGGCATCCCAGTGACGAAGCTCTTCAAGCTCAGCGAAGGCCGCCCCAACGCGCTCGACATGCTGAAGAACGGCGAGATCGCGCTCGTGCTCAACACGCCAAGCGGCAAAACCGCGCGTGAGGACGAGGTGAAGATCCGCAGCACCGCGACCTCAAACCGCATCCCTGTGATCACCACGCTGCGCGCCGCGCAGGCGAGCCTCGATGGCATCCGCGCGCTGCGAGAGCACGGCCTTAGCGTGAAGTCGCTGCAGGAATATCACGGCCTCTGACCCGCCACATCCGGGGTAGCGGGATCAGATGAGGAATCAGGAAGGCAGAGAGAATTAGCCACGGACGGACACGGATCTTCACGGATGGATTCAGCACCTCCGCGTCCGTGTCTAGCAAACCCAAGCTGCCACTGCCGGGATCTCCTTGTTTTCTATTTCCCGCCTTCCTTATTTCAAAACTTTCAACAACTCCTCCGTGGGCGTCGCGTGAGTAGCCGCCTTACTCCGCCAGCTCCAAGGCGATGGACTTCATCAGAGGCTTGTCTGCACAAGTAATCGTATAGCTTTCCTGTGGTCGCCGAGTGACGTGGGTGTTGTGCTTCAGCTTGCCGTTCTCCTCCCAAGAATAGGTGATCTTCACCGGGCGAAAGCCGCCGTTCGGTTCCCGATAATCGGCGTCAATCCGTGCGTTTTGCAGCACCAGCGTATTGCGCTGTGCGCCGGCAAAGCGCACATGTGCTGAACGCGTGCCGGCCGGAATGTCTGAGACGAGGACAGATTTGCCCATGCCGACAAATGGCCCCTCCAGGCGCTCGACGGTCCGGAAGCTTTTTGCGCCATCGAACGAAACCTGCGCCTCCCAGACATCCCGCGGATCACGCGCGCGGTAATAGGCGCCAATTCGAAGCCGCTTCATGTCTCCAGGGGTGCTGATTGGAAATGTAATCTCGCCGCTGCCAGCAGTTAGGTTCGCTATCTCCTCCCCGATGTTAGTCCGCTGCGGATGGAAATCGGTATAGACGAGCTGCTTCTCGCTATTCTTCGCTTCCATCGAACCTTCGACGGTGATCGAGCCTTCGTCATCAGAAGTGAAGCTGATCTTGTTTTCACCTGTCGCGAGCGCTGGCAGAGGACGCTGGGAGTGCTGAATAGGAT
>DASVRY010000094.1:0-2407 GCA_036388395.1 Chthoniobacteraceae bacterium | reverse complement strand
CGGGCGACGTTCGGCTCGAACAGCGACAGCAAAAATGGCCGCTGCAAGGCCGCCATAGCGGGAACTACGACCAGCGCAATTCCATAGCTAAGCCACAGATCGGTATCCGCGAGACCGAGGATATTGCCGAAGAGATAATGCAGAAGCGACACGCGAACCTTCACGAACGTCAGGAGGACCAACCCGAGCGAGAAAGCGACGGTGTAGAGAATGCCGAGTGCCGTATCCTCTTTGATCCGCGAGCTGCGCGAGATCAACTGCGCGCCAAGCGCGACGAACAGCGCCGCGACGAGTGCGCCAAAGAAGAGTCCTTGCGGGGCGAAGCCGAAGATCATCACCCCCAACACCAGGCCCGGCAGCAACGAATGCGAGAGCGAATCCGCCATCAAGGCCAGGCGCCGCAGGACGACAAACGCGCCGAGGAAACCATTGCTGAAGCCGATCAATGCACCGCCCACAAGTGCGCGCTGCATGAACTCGTGAGTGAAAGGTTCGAGCAGCCAATTCATAGCGCGGGTGCCATTCTACTAGCCGTGGTGCCGATCCGCAGTTTTCACGGCGTGCGGACCTGCGAAGGCCCGTGTGCTATAGGTGCGTCGGATATTTTCTTCCGTGAAAACCTCGGAGACAGGTCCGGCGGCAATCAGCTCCCCATTAAGGAAGACCACGCTGTCGAACATGTCCGCGACGCTCTTCAGGTCGTGATGCGATGCGATGATGAGCTTTCCCTGCTCGCGTAGGCCGCGGATAAGTTCGCGGAGATTTTCCTGAGTCGGTTTATCCAGCCCGGTAAACGGCTCATCGAGCAGGAAAACATGCGCCTGCTGGGCGAGGGAGCGCGCAAGAAATGCCCGCTGCTGCTGTCCTCCCGAGAGCGCGCTGACCTGCCGGTGTTCTAAATCCTCAAGTTGCATCGCCTTGAGCGCTTCATCCACTGCAGCGGTATCTTCCCGACCAAACCAGCGCCACCAGCCGACCTTTAGGTAGCGCCCCATCTCCACAAGGCCCCGGACGGTCGCCGGAAAATCCCAGTCGATCGCCTCCCGCTGCGGCAGATAGGCGAAATCGCTCGTCGCTCCGCGCACGGCGTGTCCATGGAAGCTGATGCTCCCCGTTTCCAACTGGAGCAGGCCGGCGAGGGCCTTGAGCAGGGTCGATTTGCCTGCGCCGTTTGGCCCGATCAAGGCGACGCATTCGCCGCATCGCACCTGGAAAGCAATGTGGTGGAGCGCGGGGATACGGCTATAGCTAACCGTAAGATCGCTCACGACCAGTTGATGAGATGAGCACGGTTTCATCTCATTGGAAGGTCAATACCTCGTCCACTTCGCCGCTGCCCCAGAGCGTTCGCTCATGCTCTTCGCCTCGCGAATCTGTGAGCTGCACCCGCAAAGCTGCCTTCACTTCCGGAGCCCAGCTCGCCTGGATCTGCAAATCCACTCCTTCATCGGGAAAATGCATCTTTAGCGTGCGATCCAGCTCAGCTCCTGGTGCAGCCTCATCCAATACAGGTTCACCGAGGTGCAATACAGTTAGCTTCGAAAGCGGTGCAGTGCAGGTAAAGCGCACTCGCACCTCCGACTCGTCCGCTTTGGCGGGTTCCGCTGCTACCGCCTGGAATGGTGCACGGTTCGTCAGCAACTGGAGTGGATAGCCAAGCGCAGCGATGACGAGGAAAGCCAGCAGCGCACGTAGGAGCGGAGAGCCACGCACTTACTTGAGCGCCTCGACCACCGTCGAGACATTGTGCTTATACATCCCGGCGTAAGTTCCCGCTTCGCCCTCCCCCAAGCCGTCGGCGTGTAACGGCGGCCCCAGCACAGCTCCAGTCTCGCGGGTGATTTCCTGAAGCACTTTGGGATTCTCGATGTTCTCGGCGAAGATCGCCTTCACCCCTTGCGCTTTGATTATCTTGATGAGTTCCGCCACGTTCTTTGACGATGGCTGGTCTGCCGTCGAAATCCCTTCGACGGAGTAGACAGTGAAGCCATTCTCCTGCGCGAAATACTGGAATGCATCGTGTGAAGTGACGAGCTTCCGTTTGTTCCGCGGCAGCTTGGCCAGTTCTGCCTTGGCCCATTTCTGCAGATCGGCGAGCTCAGCAAGATAGCTATCGGTATTTGCCGCGTAGGCCGCTTTGCCTTCCGGGTCCAGCTTGATGAGGGCATCGCGCACCACCTTTGCCGCTCGCTGTACGTTGCCCACGCTGTGCCACCAGTGCGGGTCTTCAACAGCTTCAGCCTTCCCGTGCTTATGGCCATGCTGGTGCCCGTGATCATGTCCGCCCTTGAGCTTCAACGAGGGAAACTGATCACCGACCTCCAGGAAGGTATTCTTTCCGCCCGTGGCTTCCTGCAGCTTGTTCACATACCCCTCCATGTGCTTCGCCGAAAGGAGCACGAGTTGT
>DASVRY010000093.1:0-5623 GCA_036388395.1 Chthoniobacteraceae bacterium | reverse complement strand
GTTGGGAGGCACGCGCGCGGAAGAGTTCTGGGCGTTGCGCGATATCTCGTTCGAGCTGCAGCAGGGAGAAGTGCTCGGCATTCTCGGCCACAATGGTGCCGGCAAATCGACCCTCCTCAAGATCCTCGCGCAGATCACCGCGCCGAGCAGCGGCCGCGTGTGCATCCGCGGGCGCATCGCGAGCTTGCTCGAGGTGGGAACAGGCTTTCATCCGGATCTGACGGGCCGGGACAATGTATTTCTCAACGGCTCCATCCTCGGCATGACCACGCGCGAGGTGGCGCGGAAATTCGACGAGATCGCCGCCTTCTCCGGCGTGGAGCAGTTTCTCGATACGCCGGTCAAACGCTACTCCAGTGGTATGCGCGTGCGGCTCGCATTTGCCGTCGCAGCGCACCTGGAGCCTGAGATTTTGATCATCGACGAGGTGCTGTCTGTGGGTGATGCCTCTTTCCAGAAGAAGTGCCTCGGCAAGATTTCCAGTGTGGCGCAGGAGGGCCGCACGGTCATTTTCGTCAGCCACAACAGCGCAGCCGTGGAGAATCTCTGCCGCCGCGGGATCGTGCTGGACCACGGGAAAATGGTCTTCGATGGAACACAGACCGAGGCGATCAGCCGATATCTGCAGATGTTTGCCGAAAAGGCCGATTCGCTGGAGGAGCGAACCGACCGCACCGGCACGGGTGAGCTGCGCGTGGTGCGCATCGAATTCCGAGATGAGCACAGCCAGCCAATCACCACGGCCAGATCAGGCCAGGATGTGGAGGTGTGGCTCTATTACGAGAAGCATACCGCGAACGAATTTCTGCAGCTCGGCGCGCGGATTTTCATCTCGAATGCGCTCGGGGTTCCGGTGTTTGCCCAGTCCAACAGGCTGACCGAAACTGACTTCCAGGATGTGCCCGCGGCAGGCGCCTTCGTCTGTCGCATCCCGCGTCTCCCGCTCGCGGAAAGTTCTTACAAGCTGTCATTCCGCATCACAAGCGAGGCCGGTTCGGGTGTGTCACTGGATGCCTTGCGCAATGCCGCGGAATTGCACGTCGTCGGCGGGAACTACTTTGGCCACGGAAAGGTGCCGCCGGCCCGCGACGGCTTCGCTCTTGTGGACGGCAAGTGGCGGATCGAGAACGCGAGCTCCTCCCCGGCGACCTCCGCAGACGTCGCAACCACCGCGCCATGAGTGAAGCGCCCATGGAGCTTTTCCGTGCGCCTGAAGACAGCTCGTCCGCTCGTCGTCTACCGACGTTTCTTGTCATCGGCGCACAAAGGGCCGGAACCACTTCGCTCTATAACTATCTCACCGCACACCCCGGCATCGCAGCCGCAGCGACAAAGGAAGTGCACTTCTTCGATGTGCACTACAGCAAAGGTCCGGCGTGGTACGAGGCGCAATTCCCCAGCCGCGGAGAGGCGCAGATCACTGGTGAAGCGAGCCCCTATTACCTGTTCCACCCGCTGGCAGCTGCTCGCGCTGCCGCCTTTCTCCCCGATGCGAAGCTCATTGTTCTTTTGCGGAACCCGGTCGATCGCGCGCTTTCGCACCATCAACACGAGACCCGACGCGGAAAGGAGACGTTGCCTCTCGCGCAGGCTCTCGCTCTCGAGGAAAGCCGGCTCCGCGGAGAAGCAGAGCGGATCGCGACAGAACCGGGCTACCGCAGCACCGCGCACCAATGGCATTCGTATCGGGCGCGCGGGTGTTACATGGATCAGATCGAGAATTGGCTGCGTTCCTTTCGGAGTGAACAGCTCCTCGTCCTACTCAGCGAACAGTTCTACGCCGATCCCTCCACTGCGCTCCGGCAGGTGACGGAGTTTATCGGCGCCGAGCCACTTGCAGCGCGTTCTGCAGGTGATTTCGAGCAGTTCAACAAAGCCGAATACGGGGAAATGCCTCCGGAAGTGCGCGAGGAGTTGGTCCGATTTTATCGCCCGCATAATTGCCGCCTGGCGGAATTCCTCGGCCACGATCCGGGCTGGGACCCGTGATCTTCGGGCGCGCACGGCGGCCAAATGTTCCTTGCCTTTTCTCCTGCTCGACTTGGACACTCCCGCTCGCTGGAGCCGTGACGCATCTGCTGATCGGCATCCGCGGACTGCCGCTTTTGATGCCCGCTTTTAACCTCCATCCCGCTGATCTGCTGCTGGCATTGCGTTCGCCAGCAACCTTGCCTCACGGCACCTGACGACGGCGCTTATGTCCGCCAGCTTTCATCGCAGCTTCCTTGTGACCAGCATCGGCGCGTATGCCGACTCTGGAATTGGGACCGGTGGATTCACCTGCATCGACGACGGCGCAGCGGTGGTCATCGACAAGATCGACAGTACTGCGCTCTGCGAGGCAGATGGAACGATCTACCGCTTCGCGCGTGGGCTGAAGTCGCTCATCGGCTACCGGCCAGATGGCATCCGCTACACGCTTGCGCTGCCGGAGTTCCGCGACATCCACGACATCGTGGTCCAGGATGGCGCCTTCGTCTGCGTCTCCACCGGGACGAATGAAGTGCTCTGGATCGATCCGCTCGGACGTCTACTGCGGCGGCAGAAGATGGAGGGCGACGACGACGCCTGGCACTTGAATTGCCTCTGGCAAAGGGATGGGCGGCTCTTTGCGTCAGCGTTCGGGCGTTTCGCTGGGCACCGCGATTGGCTGGGAAAATGCACGGGCACCGGAATGATCTTCGACGTGGAGAGTGGCGAGGATGTTTTCCCTGGCCTCTGCGGGCCGCATAATCCGCGCTTCATCGACGGCCAGTGGATGGTCTGCAACTCGCACGCGCAAAGTCTCGCCATCCGGCAAGCGGGCGGTGAAATGCGCACGGTGGAGCTCGCGGGATTCACGCGAGGCTTCGCCTTTGATGCGGCCTATCTCTACATCGGCGAGAGCGCGAATCGGAAAAGCGAAGTGCCGCCCGAGTGCTCCTCGGTGGCCGTGATCGACCGCGCCACGTACGAGGTCGTGCATCGCTTCAGCGTGCCGTTTCCTGAGATCTACGACATCCATCTGGTCTCGCCAGAGTTGGCTCGCACCATCACCAGCGATCTGCCGCGCTTCCAGATCGATCGCCCGGACGAACGGATCCGCTTGCTGGAGACCCAGGTGGAACTCGGCCTCAAGGAACTCGATACCTACAAGCAGTGGGTGGAGAAACTTCGCCGTCCGAAACACCTCCGCCAGGCGCTCACGGATGTGAAGCGCAGCCTCGTGCGGAGCATCACTTCCCGCTAGAACGCGACTCCTGTGCCTGCGCAAAAAACGATTTTCATTACCGGCGTCGCGGGCTTTCTCGGCCGCTACGTCGCGCGGCAATTCACCCGCGACGGCTGGAAGGTGATCGGGCTCGACGACGTGCCTCCGGAGAATGCGCAGCTTCCCAGCGGCGCGGTCTTTCACCGGATGAAACTCCCCAGCCCGCAACTGGCGGAACTGATCCGCGAAACCGCGCCAGCGGCGTGCGTGCACTGCGCCGGACGTGCTTCGGTGCCGCTCTCGATGAGCGATCCGGCCGCCGATTTCTCGAGCAATGTAGCGCTGACATTTGAAGTGCTGGAGGCGCTTCGCGAACACGCGCCGCGCTGCCGTTTCCTCTTCCTCTCCAGCGCTGCCGTTTACGGGAATCCCGCCAGCTTGCCCGTCGCAGAAACGCACGCGGTGGCGCCGCTCTCGCCGTATGGCTACCACAAGCGGCAGGCGGAATTGCTCTGCGAGGAATTCTCCCGCATCTACGGCCTTCCCACCGCGGTGCTGCGCATTTTCTCCGCTTACGGTCCCGGTCTCCGACGACAGGTCGTCTGGGATATCTGCGAGAAAGTCATCACCACCGGCGCCTTGCATCTCCGCGGGACCGGTGCGGAAAGCCGCGACTTCATCCACGCTGCCGATGTCGCCCGCGCGCTTGCCTTGCTCGCGGAGAATGGCCCGGCTCAAGGCGACATCTACAACCTCGCCGCCGGTCGCGAGACGACGATCGCTGAGCTGGCCGAACTCGTGATCGCCTCGGTCGGCGCAAAGGTCACCCCGAGCTTCGATGGCCAGGTACCGGCCGGTGATCCGCTGCATTGGCGCGCGGAGATTAGCAAACTCGCGGCACTCGGCTTCACCCCGGCAACTTCGCTCGAGCAGGGAGTCCGCGCGGTCGCCACCTGGTCGTCGGCGGAGCTGCAAAACGCGTGAGCGCTCCGTCCCACATCGGGCTTGTCGCGCAGGGCGGCGCCGGTTGGCCCGGCGGTAGCGAATACATCCGCAATCTGATCCGCGCCGTCCGGGCGAATCCCAATCCGCCGCGGCTCTCGATCGTCTGCGGCCCGGCGCAAGCCGCCGAATGGGAGTCGCAAGCGGATGCGCTGATGGTCGTACCCCCGCACCGCAAGTCGCTGCTCGACCGTTTCTGTGCGCCGCACGCGGAGCTCGCCCGCGCCGTGCGCGAAGCTGGTATCGAGTTCGTTTATCCGCTGACTTACGACAACCGCTACAACCTTGGCATCGATCTGCCGCTCGGACAGGCGCTCGGTACATGCCGCTGGGCCGGTTGGATTCCCGATTTCCAGCACCGCTACCTCCCGCATCTTTTCTCGGAGAAGGAGATCGGTCGGCGCGATCGCGGAATCGAGCAGCTCGTCGCGGATGCTCCAAAGATCGTCCTCAGCAGTGGGAGCGCCGCCGCAGATCTGGCGCGGTATTATCCTGCTGCCGAGGCGCGGTCAGAAGTGCTCACCTTCGCCACGTTCCCGCACCCCGGCTGGTACACTGATTTCGATGCTGAAGATCTCGGCTGGCTTCCGGAACGGTTCTTCCTCGTCAGCAATCAGTTCTGGAAACACAAGAATCACCTGCTGCTCTTCGAGGCGCTCGCCTTGCTCGCCAGCCGCGGCATTCGCCCGGTCGTCGTCTGCACCGGTCAGCTGGCTGATTTCCGCGATGCCGATTACCCGAATCTGATCCTCCAAACGCTCCACCGCACTCGCGTCGCCAACCAGGTGGTGCTCCTCGGAAACCTCGCCCGCCGCACGCAGATCGAGCTGATGCGCCGCGCTCTCGCCGTCGTGCAGCCGTCGCGGTTCGAAGGCTGGAGCACGGTCGTCGAGGATGCCCGCGTGCTGGGGCAGCAAATCCTCCTTTCCGACCTGCCAGTCCATCGGGAACAGAACCCGCCCAACGCACGCTTCTTCTCGCCCGACTCAGCCGAGGAGCTTGCCAATGCGCTCGCCGAGGCTTGGGAAACGCTGCAACCCGGCCCCCATCACGAGCGGGAGAACGTTGCCCGCGCTGCAGCGGAAGAGCGCATCCGCGGGGTGGGACGGCGCTTTCTGGAGATCGCCGCCACGTGACCGCGCCGCGCGTTTCCATCGTCGTGCCGAGCTTCAATCAAGGCGCGTTCATCGAGCAGACGCTCGCCTCGATCCTCGGCCAGAACTGGCCAAATCTCGAGCTGATCGTCATCGACGGCGGCAGCACCGACGGCACGCTCGCGGTGCTGGAGCGTTATCGCACCTCAATCACGCATCTTATCTCAGAGCCCGACCGTGGCCAGGCTGACGCGATCAACAAAGGCTTCCGTCTCTCGACGGGCGATATCCTGGCGTGGCTGAATTCGGACGACATGTATCTGCCATGCGCCATCCA
>DASVRY010000092.1:0-1815 GCA_036388395.1 Chthoniobacteraceae bacterium | reverse complement strand
GCTACACCATCAATCTCGCGGATCACGGGTGTGTGAATGTGCCCGCAGACCACGCCATCCACCTGATCATCTTTGGAGTACTGCACAATCGCATTCTCGAAGGCGCCAATGAAGCTCACCGCATTTTTGACGCTCTTTTTCACATAAGCGCTCAGGGACCAATAGCCGAGACCGAGCTTCCGACGGAGAAAGTTCACCGGCCCGTTCAGCCGCAGGAGCAGCTGGTAACCGACGTCCCCGACGTAGGCGAGCCACTTGATATTCTGGACCACCGTATCGAGTTCGTGCCCGTGGATTACGAGCAGCCGCCGACCATCCGCCGTCGTATGAATCGCGCGCGGCTCCACCGTGATCGCTCCATAATTCCCGAAGAAGCCCGCGATGAACTCATCGTGATTGCCAGGGATGTAGATCACCCGTGTGCCCTTGCGACCGGCGCGCAACAGCTTCTGGATCACGTCGTTATGGGATTGCGGCCAGTAGATCCCGCGCCGGAGCTGCCATACGTCAATGAGGTCGCCGACAACATACAACGTCTCGAATTCGTAAAGCCGCAGGAAATGAAGGAGCGCTTCGGCCTGGCTGCCACGGGTGCCGAGATGCACGTCCGAGATCCAGCCGGTGCGGTATCTATTCATCTGCCAATTAGAAAGGTGCGCCGCAGGAGAAAAGTCAAAGTCTCTCCCGCTGAGGCCGCGAAATTCACCGGGTTGTCACAATCGCGCCATCGGAAGGGCGCACTTCCGGCTAACCATCAGCGCAATGAAAGCAATCGAAGGTCGTGAGACCGTTCGCAAAGTCAGTGCAGCTGGGCGAAAGAGCCGCCGCCCGTCCGTGGCTCAGATCCTCCGGGAAGCGTACCGTCTGCATCTCCGTGATCGCCACACGCGGGTCGCGCTGAAGCGGTGTCTCGGCTGAAGGGTTCCGCCCGCGAGAGCCTTCCGACACTCGCTGGGGACCGGGTTTTCAACCCTTGTCGACCTCGAGGGATGCCGGTGCCGCGCGAAGTGCGACGCATCATCCTCGTTCTGGGGGGGAGTATTAGCTTCTCATCACGTGATCGGCCCAGTTCCAGAGACAGGCAAACTCCCCTTCCGCTGAGCCTACAAGGTGCCGGCGTCGAGCTGATCCAGGTAGATGAACTCCGGCGATTTCACGCCTGCTTCAGCTCGGATTCTGACGAGCTTCGGCGACTCGAAGAAGCGTCGCGCATCATCGATCGAAGTCCATGCGGAGAAGTGGACGATGCGGTTTGGGTCGTTCTGGTACTTGAGTACTTGAAAGGATCTTTCGCCCGCCTCCTTCCGAATGTCGGCGGCACCGTCGAAGACCTTTTTCCATGCGGGATAGTCAGCGACTTCGTGGATGATCAAGACGTGTTCCATGGGTGCTTGATCTAGCGGATGAGTTTCTCTCTGGCGAGGTGGATGCCTGCCTTCAGGAGCTACATCCGAAGAAGATCAGGTCATGCAGGTCACTCGCCCCTGGTCGGCGTCCTCGCGTTAGTTGGCACCTACCTCGACAGCGGCAGATGTTTCCGAGCGTTCCGCGTTCGGCATTTTCTGTTCCGGTCCTGCGGCGGCGAGGCGCTTGGCGTAGACCTCACCCCATTTCGCCTCGTTCATCTTGCACATCGGCACGGCGACCCATTCACCGTCCTGCTTTACGGCGCCTTTGAAGACGCAGGAGTCGAGGCGGCTCTTGATCACTGGATCCTCTTCGGCCCGGGCGACCATCGCGGCGTCCATGAAGTTATGCATGCCGACTCCAAGGGTGTGCGCTTTCCCACGGAGTGCATCCATGAGCAAGTGCGCA
>DASVRY010000091.1:0-2704 GCA_036388395.1 Chthoniobacteraceae bacterium | reverse complement strand
CTCTCACCAATGGCCGTGATCGTCGCGGCCGTCTTCTGGACATGGATGTGGGGCACCGTCGGCCTTCTCCTTGCGACTCCGCTCACGGTCTGTCTAGCCGTGCTTGGCAAATATATCCCGGCGCTGGCATTTCTCGATGTGCTGCTTGGGGATAAGCCGCCCATTGCCACCTCCGACCGCTTCTATCAACGGCTCCTCGCAGGTGATGAGGAGGAGGTCTTCGATATTGCGGAGAAGCATTGCGAGGAGGAGTCGCTCGTCTCCGTCTACGAGAATGTGGTGCTGCCGGCGGTATGCCTGACCGAGGCTGACTTCAAGGTCGGTGAAATGACCGAAGAAACTCGCCACGCAGTTTATCAGATCGTGAGGCGGCTCATCCTGGACCTCGGAGACCCTTATACGCCTCCCGCCCGGACCTCGAACGGACAGACTCAGGTGCTCTGCCTCCCTGCGTGCTGCGAAGGCGATGAACTCGTGGCGATCATGCTCGGGCAATTGCTGGAACGCACCGGCGTATCTGCGCGCGTGATTTCCTCGAAATCATTGTCTAGTGAGATGACGGAACTCGCGAGTGAAAGTTGCTCGCCGTTCGTCTGCGTATCATCGGTGCCACCGACCTCCGGCGTGGCCGCAGCGTATCTTTGCAAGCGGCTCCGCGCGCGCCTGCCGGAAGTGCGGCTGAGCGTGGGCATCTGGCATGAAGCCGAGCAGGATGTGGCCCGGCGCCGGGAGCGACTTGCGCGAGTAAAGGTGGATGATGTCTTCTTTTCCCTGGAGAAAGCGGCAACGGAGCTGGGGCTCGTTGCGGGACTGGCCACGGTGCCAGTCGCAGCACCCGAGTTGATGACCTCCGGACCGCTACCGCAACCGCAGGTGCCTGTTGCAACTTAGCGAGAGCGTGGATCATGACGGCTCCACGCTGAAGCGGAAGCCTGAACGACTGCGCTGGGAGTTGCGGCGCTCGCTGCTGCAGGTATTGTCACCGCGCGCCGATGGACGAACCACTCGACTTCAATTCTGCCGAGGGCGCCATCTCCGTCGTCGATCGACTCGATCGGCTGATTGCCTTGCTGCCGCCGGGCGACCTCGTTCGCAAGGAGCTTCTCGACCTTAGACTGGAAGTCGCCGAGCAGGAGGAGATGGTGGGCGAAGCGCGCGAGGCCTTGGAGAAGATGGAGCAGATCGTAAAGAAGCTCAGCTCTCCGGCCAATCGGATCGGCACATTTCTGGTCGCGGCGAATTCTCAGACCGCGCAAATCGTCGTCGGTGGCTCAGATTACTTTTGCAACTGTGACCCCCGCGTAGAGCTGCGCAGTCTCCGTCGCGGCACCCGGGTGCTGGTCAATGAGGCCTACGTGATCGTCGGCGACGTTGGGTATGAGAAAACTGGACCGGTGACGAAGATCACCGAGGTGCTCGGTCCGGATCGGCTTCGCGTCGGCGGTGAGCACGGCGCACAGTCGCTCGTGCTGCAGCGAGGCGCGGATCTGATGAAGGAGAAGCTGAAGGCGGGAGATGAGGTGCGCGTGGATTCGAACTACAAGGTCGCCGTCGAAGTGCTCGCACGCCCGCACTCGGACGAATACTTCCTCGACAGCGTGCCGGAGCTGCCTTGGGAGAAGGTCGGCGGGCAACAGGAAGCCCTGGCTGCGATCCGCGACGCCATCGAGTTGCCGCTGATCCACCCGGATCTCTTTCGAAAGTTTCAGCACGCCACGCCGAAAGGGTTCCTTCTCTACGGTCCACCAGGCTGCGGAAAGACGCTCATCGGCAAGGCAACAGCATACAATCTAACTCAACAGCTCCAGCGTGAGAGCGGGCAGGAGATGCGTGAGTACTTCATGCATATCAAGGGGCCGGAGATCCTTAATATGTGGGTTGGGGAAAGTGAACGCATGGTGCGGGAAATCTTCGCCACGGCGCGCGAGAAAAGGCGCGAGGGATATCTTCCGTTCCTCTTTATCGACGAAGCGGAGAGCATCCTCGGCACCCGCCGGGCGAGCCGATTTTCGAATATCCTTTCGACACTGGTGCCGATGTTTTGCACCGAGATGGATGGGATCGAGTCGCTGAACGAAGTAGTGATCATCCTCGCGAGTAACCGCGCGGATTTAATCGATCCGGCGATCTTGCGGCCGGGTCGTATCGATCGGAAGATCAAGGTTCATCGACCCACGCGAGAAGGAGCGCTCGATATTTTCAAGATCTACCTCGCGCCGGAGCTGCCGTATGATCCGGCCCTGGTGAGCGAAGCAGGAGGTGCTGCGGCTGCGATTGATCTCCTGGCGAGCCGGCTTACGGAACTCGCATTCTCGCACCGTGAGGAGAACAGGTTCCTAAGCATCACGCTTCGCAGCGGAAAGAAGGAGACGCTGTATCGCGGCGATCTGATTAGTGGGGCGATCATCGCGAGCATCGTCGAGCGGGCGAAAGGCCTCGCAATCAAACGTGCGATTGCCGCTGGCGCGGAGGAGGGGATTAGCGAAAACGATCTACGGCTCAGCTTCGAAGCGGAATACGCGGAGAATGATATCTTCCCGCCGAGCGATATCACCGAGGATTGGCTGCAGCTTATCGACTATGACGCGGAGAATGTCGTGAAGGTGACGCCGGTTCGCCACGGCGCAGACCGGCGAGGCGACGCACGGAGTGCTGTGGTTTAGCCACCGTCACCGTGTCTGCAGCAACGCCTGGCTCAACAGAT
>DASVRY010000090.1:0-2453 GCA_036388395.1 Chthoniobacteraceae bacterium | reverse complement strand
TGCTGCAGGGCAATCAGGACGTGGCGCGCGTGACCGGCTACCTGCGCCGCGTGCAAGCAGACGTTGTGGTGTTTCAGGAGGTGTCGCCGCGTTGGGAAGCAGCGCTCGAAAAGCTGCAAGATCTTTACCCACACCGCTTCGCGCAATCGCGCAAAGATCAATTCGGCCTCGCCGTCTTCTCGAAGCAGAAGCCGGTGGAGGTCTCCATTCGAACGGTCGGAGAACGTGCCGGGGATCTGGCCGTCTTCGCTGCTTGGGATCACGAGGGGAGACACTTCGCCATGGCAGGAGTCCATCCGGACAAACCTGACGAACGGTGGAAGACTCTCAACCGACGGACCTACCTTTCGAATGTCGCACAATGGAGCGAGGACAAACTGCGCAAGGACGTGCCAGTGATCGTCATTGGAGACTTCAATGCCACACCGTGGTCGTCATCGATGAGAGCGTTTTCTCGGGAGGCGAAACTTCGGAACACCAGCCACGGCACCATCTTCAGCGCGACGTGGAATGTGTGGCAGCCGCATCGCTTGTTGATCGATCACGCGTTCCTTTCCACACACTGGACGTTGCTCGATCGGAAAGTCGGCCCGGCAGTAGGATCCGATCATCGCCCGCTGCTAATTCGGGCTGCTCTGAAGGGGAGCTGAGGACCCGAAACAACGACGCAACGAAGCTAAGTTGGGGCCATTATCTGGGAAAACAGCCGCTAGATCCGCTGCACCTTCCAGAGCACCGGCTGAGCTGGCTCCAAGGTGAGCCAGGCGTAGCTTGCCGGCGCGCCGCGATTTGGTCGCGTGATGCAGCCTGGGTTTAGATAGCGCACGCCGCCGATCCTTTCATCCCGCGGCACGTGCGTGTGGCCGTGCAGCAGCAGGTCGAAGCCAGCAGGGGGAGTTCTCGGCGGGATGTGGATGAGGCGGACACGCAGGCCGGCGATCTCGATGTCTTCAATCTCAGGCCACTCGCCGAAAGGGTCGCAATTGCCGCGCACCATCCGCACGGGAGGGCCGATCTGCCGGACGGTGGCGAGAAGCGTCTTTGTCGTCACGTCACCTAGGTGCCAGATCTCGTCGGCGGATCTAATCGCCTCCTCCACGTGCGCGGGGAGACGATCGTGAGTGTCGGAGATGACGGCAATGCGCATGGTAAATGTAATGCCTCGCGATCGGAACGTAGGAGCCTGAGTCGCGAGATTATCCCGGCAGCCGGCGCTTCAGGGAAAGTTCGCTCCCGCGGGACGCGGAAACCAGCACTTGGGACGAGTGCGCTCCCCGGAACCCGCCGCCGGCTTTTTAGCGGCGCGCTTCCGCCTGCACCGGGAAGGCGTTTTGGATCACGTCGCGCACACGCTCGCCGCTGAGCACTTTTGAGGTCTGGTAGTCGATGTTTCCATCACGGCCGATGATCACGATCTGGAAGCGATCTTCCGCGCCGAAAGCAGAAGCTACACCCGGTCCGTCGTTCACTACGGCCATGGGAATATCTGTGGGGATCGGTCCTTCCCCTTCCTTGAGCGCAACGGCGAAGACGACCCGCTTGCTGGCGAACTGCTGATAAACCTCCTCGAGGTTGCGCAACTGCTTGCGAAGCACCCGGTCACGCGGCGAGCGGGCAACCAGCAGCACAACCGCCTGCCCTCGCAGGCTCTTGGAGCTTTGCGCCTTATTGCCGACCCCGAGCCAGGAAAAACTTGGCGCAGGCCGGAGCACCGCCGCGTGGCTAGCGAGGAGCAGGAGAATCGAGCAACCGACGAAGACGAGTGTGCGCATGGACTCAGACTTTCATGATCTCGGCTTCCTTGGAAGCCAGAGCATCTTCAATCCGCTTCACCGAGCTGTCGGTGAGCTTCTGGATTTCCTTCTCGTAAGTCTCGAGGTCGTCCTCAGTCGCCTTGCCGTCCTTTTGTGCTTTCTTGATCCCATCAAGCCCCTCGCGACGAGCGGAACGCACCCGCACCCGGGCTTCTTCCGCCATCTGCTTGATGCTCTTCACAAGATCTTTGCGACGCTCTTCCGAAAGCTGCGGGATGGGCATCCGGATGATTTTTCCGTCGACCGTTGGATTGATGCCCACCTTGGATTCTTTGATCGCGCGCTCGATATCTTTGGTAGTCGAGGCGTCGAACGGCTGAATGACGAGCATCCGCGGCTCGGGTGTGGTGATTAGCGCCAGCTGCTTCAGCTTCATCTGCGATCCATACGCCTCGACATCGATATTCTCGACGATCGCGGGGGAGGCTTTGCCAGTGCGGACGGAGGAAAATTCATGCGTCATGTAGTCGACGCCTTTTTCCATGGCTTCCTCGGTCTCGAGCAAAATTTCATCAGGTTCCATAAGAAGGGATCGATTTACCACAGGGCCGGAGCTGGCAAAAACGCGAGCGGAGTTTCCGCACGCTTGCCGGGCACTGGGGCAGTAAAGCTATTCGGAGGTGACGAGAGTGCCGACCT
>DASVRY010000089.1:0-13813 GCA_036388395.1 Chthoniobacteraceae bacterium | reverse complement strand
AAGTAACCCGCCTCCGGATTGATCGCGTAGAGGCGTCCATCGGCGCCCGGCTTCATCCAGGCGATGTCGTCACCAATCGTGGTAATCTTCCAGCCCTTGAACGCCTCCGGCGGAATGAGCATGGCGAAGTTCGTCTTACCGCACGCGCTGGGAAATGCCGCAGCCACGTACGTCTTTTCTCCCGTCGGCGCTTCGACGCAAAGCAGCAGCATGTGCTCCGCCATCCAGCCGTGGCGGCGTCCTAGATAACTGCCAATCCGCAACGCGAGGCACTTTTTGCCTAGTAGCACATTGCCGCCGTAACCGGAGCCGACGGAGATGATCGCGTCGTCCTGCGGGAAGTGGCAGATGAAGCGCCGCTCCGGATTGAGATCGAGCATCGAGTGAATGCCGCGATTGAACTCATCGCTGCTCGCGCCGAGCTGATCGAGCGCGACGCGGCCCATGCGCGACATGATCCGCATATTCAGCACGACGTAGATCGAGTCGGTGATCTCGACGCCGACTTTCGCCAGTGGCGACCCCGCCGGCCCCATGATGTAAGGCACGACATACAACGTGCGCCCCTTCATCGCCCCCTCCAGCAGCCCATTGAGCTTCGCATACATCTCGCGCGGATCGGCCCAGTTGTTCGTCGGCCCCGCGCTTTCCTTCGACGGCGTGCAGATGAACGTGAACTGTTCGACCCGCGCCACATCGTTTGGATTCGAACGATGGTAGTAGCAGCCGGGCAGCTTCTCAGGATTTAGCTTGGTCAGAATCCCCTGGTCCAGTGCGATTTGCGTTAGGTGTTCCTTCTCTTCCTCGGATCCGTCGCACCAGAAAACGGCATCGGGAGTGACGAGCTCGCGCACCTTTTCCACCCAGGCCAGGAGTGTTGGATTTTGTGTCACCGGTTGACCGAGAGAAGGTGCCGTTTCCATAAGAGAAAAGCATCAGGGCGCATCTCGACGAAGGCAAGCGCCGCGGCTGTCTGCTCTTGGTGAAAGGCTCGTCGGCGCACGCCGAGGGTGTTTCTGTCACTTGCGCAAAAGGACTGTGGCGGCCATCATGTGCGCTGTCATGATGGGCTACCACTCCTCGGAAGATCAGCGTCCGCTCACCTATTGGAATGGCTACCCCGTGTATGCGACGACTTTGATCATCGCCATCCATGTCGTCGCCTTTCTGGTCACTGCGCTGATCATCACCATGGGTGCGGGCGGGATGTTGAATTACCTGGCCTTCTCGAGCGTCGACGTCCTCCGCGGTGGGCAGATTTGGCAGTTTCTAACGTATGGATTCATCCATCTCCCAGAGACTGGGATCTGGTTTGCGATCGAGATGCTGATGCTCTTTTGGTTTGGCCGCGAGGTGGAGCAATACCTTGGCCGGAAAGCATTCCTGTGGCTTTACGCTGGCCTGATGTTGCTCGTGCCAGTTGCGCTCACAATCGTGGGCTTTGCAATTCCCACAGCTTACGCCGGCTCGCGCGCGGTGCATTTCGCCATCTTTGTCGGCTTCGCCGCGCTGTATCCGAGTGCGATGATGATGTTCGGTCTCGCCGCTAAGTGGGTCGCCATCATTCTCGTGGCACTCTCGGCCGTTCAGGCGATCGCCTACCACAACCTTCCAGATCTCGTTACCCTGGTCGCGACGCTTGGCGCGGTGATGCTCTACATCGGCCATCACCGCGGTCAGATCACCCTGCCAACGATGGATTTCCTCAAACCAAAGCCGAAGTTCTCCGTCGTTCGGGACGAATCCCCGCGCCCGCGCAGCCGGCGTGCTCCGGTGGAGGAAAGTGAAGTTGATGCGATTGATCCCCTGCTCGACAAGATCGCGCGCTCGGGTCTGGCCAGCCTCACGCCCAAAGAGCGTGAGCGGCTGGAGAAAGCCCGCGAGGCCTTGTTGAAGAAGGGCCCTTCTCCCCGCTGAAAACGGGTGTGAGCGCGGCCTGCTCGTTGAGCATAGTCGTTCCTTGCTGGAACGATGCGACAGCATTACGCGGCCTCCTGGGGAAGTTGGCAAAGTTGGACGGTATCGCGGAAGTCGTGGTCGGCGACGCCTCCGAGACTGAGCAGTGCCGGCTGATTGCGGCTGGGTTCCAGGCGAGCGTAGTTCCTTGCCCGCGGCCAAATCGTGGCGCGCAAATGAATGCCGGCGCACGCGCGACTACGGGCACAATGCTCCTCTTCCAACACGCGGACACCGAACTGACCCAGGCGCACGTGGATGCTTTGCATGCCACCATACGAGACCCCGACGTAATCGGCGGCGCTTTCCATCGGAAGTTCGATCAACGTCACGCGCGACTGCGCTGGCTCGAAGCGGTCGCGCGCCGGATGAACGAACGCGGAAGCACGCTTTATGGCGACCAATCGATCTTTGTGCGCCGCGCCACCTTCGGGCAACTTGGCGGCTATGCCGAGATCCCGCTCATGGAGGATCTGGAGTTCTCAAAGCGTCTCCGCCGAGCTGGCCGCACCGTGGTGCTTGATCCGCCGATCGCCTCCTCGGCCCGCCATCACGAGCGCCGCGGCGCCCTCCGTACAAGCATCCGCAACGGGCTTATGATCGCACTCTTCCGTCTAGGTATGTCCCCCCAGCGGCTGCATACCTGGTATTACCGAGGCTTCGCTCCGCACTGACCGACGGGAAGAATTTCCCACGGAGGACACGGAGAGCACGGAGCCAGAGGGGAAACTCCGGATGCGGAGCGCCGTCGATCCAATCGCCATTGTGCTCTTCATGTCCTTTGTGGTGAGAAAGAATCCACGAAGGGTACAAAGAGCACGAACTCGGAGAGCAATGCCACTCCACCGTTCTTCTCTCTGTGCTCTCCATGGTAAAAACTCCCTACTGCAGCGGCTCGAACTCGGCGACAATCGGTCGGTGATCGGAGAGCGGCATCCAGCCGATGCGCGTCGCCACCGGACGCAGTGCGGCCGAGGACCAGATTTGATCCAGGCTTAGCGCGGGGGCGTAGAGCGGCCAGGTCTCGGCAATGCCTCGGCCCGACCTTTCAAAGGCGAGCTGCAGGCGCTCGCGCAGCGGATCAAGGTGCCTGGATTCGCGTGGTGTGTTGAAGTCACCGAGGACGAGCAGCGCGCCGGATGTCTGCTTTGTCAGCTCAACGAGGCGCGTCAACGCCACGCGCCGCGAGCGCCGCGGACTGGCGCGGATATCGACCTGAATGACCGTGATTTCACTGCCACGGACTCGCACGCGCATCTTCCCATAAGTGGAGCCTTCATCCAGCGATCCGCTCTCGTGCGCCTGGACCTGGCCGCGCACAAGGCAGAGGAGATTTCCCCGGGATTCGGCCACAGCGTAGCCCGGAAATTCCTGCTGCCATCGCTCAACCGCGGAACCACTTCCCGGCGAGGCTTCGGCCAACGCGATTATGTCGGCGTCGCGCTCGCGGAGCCACTTCGCCTGATGCGTGAGCCGCGACTCGGGGCGCGCGACATTCCACAGCGCCACGCGCAACGGAGTCGAAGCTGCGGGCGCGGGAGCTTCATCGTAGTAGCTCGTCGCGATCCACGTGAAGATCGTCGCCGCCGTGAAGACGACATAGCGGAAGACCGCGTGACGTTTCCCCAACCTGTAAGAATGCAGGCCCAGCGTCGCAAATCCTGCCGCGATGGCCGGCCATGGAGTGGTGTAGAAGACCAGCGCAAATGGATCCCAGGCATCGCGGATGCGCGTCACGCGGAGCAGAATCCCGGTGATCATCCAGACGCGCAACGCACCTGCGGCAAAGCGGAGCGCGAGGCTCATTCCGGGTGGGAGCGTCATGAGATGCGGTGAAAGAAGTCCGCGAGCTGCGCGGCGACCCGCTCGTAGGAGATGCGCTCCTGAGCCAGCGAGACTGCTTTTTCGCTGATGCTCGCGCAGTCGTGCGGGTGCTCGAGCAGCCGGGAGGCAATGTCGTAGAGTTGCTCGACGCTTCTCCCATGTCCGCAGAGGTCGGGAAAGACCAGCCGTTCAGTGGTTCCATCGCCGCCGACGCACGGCATGCGGCAGAGCAGCGCATCGCCCGCGACCTGCCCTGGAACGCCGCTCACATCGAGTTGCCAGACGAGTTTGTGTCGGGCCATGCGCTTCAGGTAATCCGGGTAAGGGATGCGGCCATCGATCACCCGGAGCAGGCCTTCGGGCCAGCGCAGCCGATCGAGCAGGCGTCGCCCGGTCCAGCCGTCGGTGTTGAAGACTGTCACCGGCTCCTGGAGCGGATCTGCGAGCGCACGGATGGTCATGAGCGCGGCAAGGTGCCGGCGCGATGGGGTGTGAAATTCCCGGGTGCCGACAAAGATTCCGCGGCGCGATTCGACGGGCGTGGAGAAGTCCCAGCGCGGATCTTCCATTGGATACGGCGTGGGGATGAACTCCACCGCGCGCACGCCGACCGAGTTAAAGAGAGGCACAAGGTCGGGAGTCGTGGCGATCGCCCCGTGGGCCCGCTCCGCGATCTCGCGAAAAAGCTGAAGCCGCGCCGGCTTGGCGAGCAACTCCGCGATCTGAAACGCGCCGGCCTCTTTCCACACGATGACGACGGTGCGGCCGCTGCGGCGAAGCTCCAGCAACGCCTGGCGGCAGGCCTTCAAGTCGCGCCGGAGCAGCAGCACGACGTGGCGGATTTCTCCCGGGACATCCTGGTCGCGCCGATAGAAGCCGCCGTGTGTGCAGGCGGCGAAAGCGTGGTAGTTGACGGGCGGGTGCGGGCCTTCACCCGGAGCGCTGGCGCCTCCCGGGAAGAGCTGTTGCGGATCGCGTCCTTTGGGATTGAGGACGGCGATGCGGAAGTCGTTGTTCATGCGGGCGAAGGAGCGGCGCGTGGAGCATTCGCCGCGGGCCCGTGCGACTCAACCCTCAACTTCGCCGTGTCTCTCCGCAATCGGCGCGCTGCGGCTCCGCACATTGCCCATCGTGCAGTGGGTCGCCCGCCTGAGGGCTGCCGGGCGGGCTCGGCTGCGATGTCCTTTCGCTATGAAAAAAACACTCAATAGTAAGATGATTGCCTTCTTCGCCTCCGCGGCTCTCGCAGCTTCGGGTATTGCACAGTCCGCTGGAGGCAGCGGAACCGGCGGCACAGGTGGCAGCACCGGCAGCACTGGTGCAACCTCCGGCGGGACGGGCGGAACGATTGGCAGCGGAAATACCGGAGCCGCGGGCACCGGTGGGACCGGAACAGCAACCGGTGGCAGCACTGGCGCAACCTCCGGTGGAACTGGCGCAACCATCGGCAGCGGCAACGCTGGAGCTGGCAGCACCGGCGGAACAGGGAGTGCAACTGGCGGCAGCACGGGAGCCACATCAGGCGGGACCGGCGGTACGATCGGCAGTGGCAACACCGGCGGAGGCTCGACGAGCACTGGCACTGGAACAGGGACGACGACCGGCGCCGGAACCGGCACAACGAGCGGCGCTGGCAGCAGCACTGGCGCTGGAACGGGCACCGGCACTTCTGGCTCACGCTAAACACCTCCTCTCCCCGGCATCGCTCCGGGGAGCGGGAACGTAGAAAGACCTCAGCCGCAGGCTGGAAGCGGTGCTGTGCCACAGATTTCGCAGCACTGTCTTCCAGTCTGTGGCTCCTTCGTGTCCTGGAGTAGCGTCCTGCTGCAAATTGGCCCGCTGATCCCGACCCCCCACCATTACCGTCGATAGGCGCAGCTTATCCAAGGCACCCGATGCCTCGTGACTTCGCGCCGCCAACCGCTGAACTTA
Organism: Chthoniobacteraceae bacterium; assembly: GCA_036388395.1. Classification (GTDB taxonomy): domain Bacteria; phylum Verrucomicrobiota; class Verrucomicrobiia; order Chthoniobacterales; family Chthoniobacteraceae; genus DASVRY01. Next base: position 8,101 of record DASVRY010000089.1, on the reverse strand, counting down.
ACTGCGGTGCGGCAGATCGCGGTACGGAGTCTCCGTCGCCGAGAAAGGCTCGGCAGCCGCGGGATCGCTCTCCGTCACGAGCAGTTCGAGGAATTTCCCCATGACCGCACCCCAAATAACGTGCGCAACGATCATCAATGCGTTGCGCCGCGCCGGGTGTTCAGTGGCTGGCGAAAGCACGCCCGCCGCTGGAAGCCAGCCAAGGTAGCTCACCGCCCACACGCCGAGGCCAAAGAGCACGCCCTTCAGCATGGGCTGACGGCACGGCTGGACCGTCGCTGCGTAAAGCGCGCCACCGGCCGCACCGTAACCGAAGTGCGAGATCATCGTCAGCGCCGAACGCTCCTCTGCGTCGAGGTGGCCTTCCACACCAGCCTCGCGAGCCAGCTTCATCGTGATCTCGCGCGGCGGCAGCGGATACCGCTCGCGTGAGGGCAGGCGGCGGTGCAGGAGTATCATCGCTGCGGTCATTGGCCCTGTGGCCACAGTGCCGCTGATCAATCCGAGGAGGGTGCGTTGGAGAAGGTTCATGGCGTGCTGCTGATGGCATCGCCTAAACGGAAGCGGGCGGGCTTGCAGGAAAGCACTGACGTAAGCCTCGGAGGAACAGCGCTTCAGCGGTTCTGGGCTGGACTAGCGAAGATACGGCTGTCCGTGACGATAAGGAGGACGATGACGAGCTGCCACCCTTCGGCAAAGAGAAGCGGCTTCGCGGACCGACTTCCAATCACCGCCTCCCTAGAACAAAGGCAAGAAAGCCCTTGACCCTCCAAGGGGTGCTCTCCACTGTAGCCGACCCTTAACGGAGAAATTTATGAAAGTTTGCGAGATCACCAAAGCCCATCCGACCAAAGGTCGCGTCATCCATCGCCGCGGTCTGGCCAAGAAAAAAGGCGGCATCGGCCAGCACGTCACGAAAGCTGTTACCCGCACTTTTGAGCCAAACCTCAAGACAAAGCGGCTCTGGGTCACGGAGCTGAATCGGTTTGTGACGGTGAAGCTCACCGCTCGGGCGCTCAAGACCGTGACGAAGAATGGCGCCTTCGCTACGCTAAAGAAGGCCGGCGTTCTTTAAGACGTCCGGGCCTCTCCCCTGAACCCACAGCTGTAGCACTCAGATGGCTTTCAACGTCACCAGTAAGAAGTCCGGCAAGAACTACATCCTCCACGCTCGGAAGCAGGAGCTGAAGGGAGGCCAGCAGGTGATGCTCTACTATTTCGCGGGTGAAGCAGGTCCAGCGGCAATCGACGCATTGCCTGAGGGCTACGAGGTCTCGGAGAACTCGAAGACCGGCCTTCCTTTGCTGAAGAAGAAGCGGTAGCCCACTGCCTCAGAATATTTTAGATGGCCCGGTGTGAAAGCACCGGGCCGTTTGCTTTTCACATGGCACTTTACTCCAGGCCTGCGGTGAACGGCGCTAGCTCGACTTGCCGGCTTGCCCCTTCTGCAAATCCCTGAATAGTTCCGGTTCCAGAATCTGCCGCTTTTATGACTCAGACAAAACGCGTCCCCGTGACTATCCTCACCGGCTTCCTCGGAGCCGGGAAAACGACGCTGCTCAACTACATCCTGAAGCAGCAACACGGCTACAGATTCGCGATCATCGTGAACGAGATCGGGAAGATCGGCATCGATGGCCAGCTCGTTGAAAACGCCAAGGAAGAGATCGTCGAGGTGAGCAATGGCTGCCTCTGCTGCACCGTGCGGAAGGATCTGGTGAAAGGGGTGCAGAACCTGATCAAGCGCGGCGGCTTCGATTATCTCCTGATCGAGACGACGGGCATCGCTGATCCCGGCCCCGTCGCTCAGACCTTTCTCAATATCCCCCAGCTCCAGCAGCATGTGCAGCTCGACTCGATCATCACCGTGGTCGATGCGGAGCAGATTGAAAAGCAGATGCGGGACGTTGAAACCGCCCGCGAGCAGATCGCGATGGCGGATTTTCTCCTGATCAACAAGACGGACCTCGTCGACGAGGCGCAGCTTCAAAAGATCGAAGCAAAAGCGCGCGAGCTAAACCCGCACGCGCAGCTTTTCCGGACGAACCACTCAGAGGTGAATCTCAAGGAGTTGCTCGATATGCACGCGTTCGATCTCGATCGGAAGCTCACCGTCGACCCGGAATTCCTGAACGAGCTGAACCAGCGACATCATCACGACATCATCTCCTTTTCGTTCACGTTCGATCGGCCATTCATCGTGGAGAGCTTTGAGAAATTCGTGCAGGAGCTTTCGGAGAAAGAGCAGGTCTTCCGGTCGAAAGGCTTTCTCGCCATCGCGGGCAATCCGCGCCGGGCGATCTTCCACGGCGTGAACAACCGCTTCACGATCATGTGGGATCGACTGTGGGACAAAGAGGAGAAGCGCACCAGCCAGGTGGTCTTCATCGGCAGGAAACTTGACGAAGCGCGAATCCGGCGCGAACTCGAGAAGTGCCTCGGGTGATCAGGCGCTGCGTCCTTTCTCTGCGGGGAAAAGACGCCTGAAGAGAAAAGTGCTTGCGGCGGAGCGGAAATGCCATACTGAGTATGGCATGAAGATGACGATGCACATCGACGAGGATTTGCTCGACGAAGTCATGGCGACATTCGGCTGCGCGAGCAAAACAGAGGCAGTGGATTTTGCGCTGAAGGAACTTGTCAGGAAGAAGAAGCTGAGGGCTTATGCCAAAACGGGCCTCGGCCTCACGGCGGAGGAATTAAAGTCGTCCCTCGATCCTGATTACGATTTGATGGCAACAAGGGTCGGGGAATCACCGGCGCAACGCCATGCGAAGCGCAGTTCTAGTCGATAGCAGCGTCTTCATCGCGCTGTTGCAGCAAGGCCTCGATCCCGGGGTCGAGTTGCTGCGGCGGTGCGAAATCCTCGATCTCGCCACGTGCGGGATGGTGCAGCTCGAAGTTCTCCGCGGCGTGGCGGCTCCGCGCGTGCAGGCGCGGCTCGTACAGTTCATGTCTGTAATGCTCTACGTGCCGACCGACAACCGAATGTGGGAGGAAGCCACGCACCTCGCTCGCGACGCGGCGCGCGAGGGCTGGACTCTGCCTGCACAGGATCTTGTCATCGCGGCGTGTGCGCGGCGGATCGGCGGAGCTGTGCTTACCTACGACAAGCATTTCTCCGCGATCCCCGATCTGCGGGTTCTTCGTTCCCTTGAAGAGCTTGAGTGAACCCGCGGAGTTGCGCGGATTTCACCTGGGTCACCCTCTCTCGGCTTCGGGTGTGAAAAACCCTTGTGAGCGCATGCGGTTTGCGGCTTTGTCCTTGGCGTCACTTTTCCTGTTTCATGAGCCTCGAAGTCAAAATCCCCGCCGTCGGCGAATCCATCACCAGCGGCCTCATCTCCACGTGGCACAAAAACGACGGTGACACCGTCGCTTCCGGCGATGTGCTTCTGACTTTGGAAACCGACAAGGTCTCCACGGAGATCGCGGCGGATCGCGGAGGCGTTCTGCGAATCAAAGTGCAGGCGGGCCAGGAAGTGAAGATCGGTGAACTGGTCGCCCTAATCGAAGACGGCGGCGCAGGCAGCGCTTCCGCCGCGCCGGCTGAGACGAAGGAGAGGCCAGTGGCGCCTGTCGTCACGGAGGCTCCAGCACCAGCGCACACCATGGAAGGTGGACCGCTCGCGCCTGCGAAACCGCATTCAGAGGCTTCGCCCGACAAAGCTCCTTCCGAGACTCCGCCAGCGCCGGCGCCGACTCCATCTGCGCCGAGCACCTTCAGCGGCGCGAGCCTTTCTCTGCCGACGGCATCGGAGGCCCCGAGCGAACCAGTGCGCGAAGGCCGCAGCACCCGCAAGCGCCTTTCCCCTCTGCGTAGGAAAATCGCGGCCCAGCTCGTGATGGCGCAGCACACGGCCGCGTTGCTCACGACTTTCAATGAGGCGGATATGAGCGCGGTAATGAAGCTCCGCGGCGAAATGCAGGACGCCTTCACCAAGGAGCACGGGATCAAGCTCGGCTTCATGTCGTTCTTCATCAAAGCCGCGGTCAGCGCACTGAAAGCAGTGCCGTCGGTCAATGGCCGCATGGATGGTGACGACTTCGTGCAGAATCATTACTACGACATCGGTGTGGCCGTCGGCACGGAGCGCGGGCTGATCGTCCCGGTGATCCGCAATGCAGACCAGAAGTCGTTTTCCGACATCGAGCGGGATCTCGTCGATTATGCAGGCAAAGCACGCGAAGGCAAAATCAAGATCGAGGATCTTAGCGGCGGCGTCTTCACCATCTCGAACGGCGGCATCTACGGCTCGCTGCTGAGCACGCCAATCCTGAATCCGCCACAGAGCGGAATCCTGGGAATGCACAAGATCCAAGAGCGACCGATTGCTGAGAAAGGGCAGGTCGTGGTCCGGCCGATGATGTATCTCGCGCTGAGCTACGATCACCGCGTGGTCGACGGAAAAGAAGCAGTGACCTTCCTTGTCCGGATCAAGGACTGCATCGAGAACCCGGCGAGGCTTCTGCTCGGGCTGTAGTGCAGAGGCATTCGGCTGGAGTAGGAAAACGCCGAACGCCGAACGCCCAACTTCGAACGTCGAAGTTCAGAGGCCTGCCGCCGCGTGTTAGTTACTTTCGAGGGCTCGCTCGCTAATAGAGGCTGTCGGCAGCGGCACCTCGCGATAAACGCCACCGGTTCACAACAGCGATCCGGCCCTTCAACGTTCAGCGTTGGGCGTTGGGCGTTCGGCGTTTTCCTCTTCTCAGCCGTGCGGTTTTCTCCCGCACTTTGCGTTTGACTGCCTCCCCTGATCTTCTGACTATCCCCGCCCTTCTATGCGCCACACCATCTCGGTCCTTGTCGAAAACAAGTTTGGCGTGCTCACGCGCATCGCCGGCATGTTTAGCGGCCGTGGCTTCAATCTCGACTCACTAAACGTCGCCCCCACGTTGGACCCAACAACGTCGCGGATGACCATTGTCGTGCGCGGAGACGACACCGTGCTCGAGCAGGTGACCAAACAGCTCCACAAGCTGATCGACGTCATCGAGATCCAGGACTTCCGCGATGAGGAGATCGTCGAGCGCGAGCTCCTGCTCATGCGGGTAAAGGTGAACGCCGAGTCCCGCGCCGAGGTGATGCAGATCTGCGATATTTTCCGCGCGAAGATCATCGACGTGCAGATCGCGAATCTCGCGATTGAGATCACCGGCAACGAGAGCAAGGTCGACAAATTCCTCATGCTCATGGGAAAATTTGGGATCTGCGATCTCACCCGCACCGGCCGCGTCGCGCTCGCCCGCCGCCCCGAATAACTCCTCCTTTTTCCCAAACCCCACGCTCCACTTTTTATGGCCAAGATCTACTCCGACAAAGACGCCGACCTCAAATACCTCGCCGGAAAAACCTGTGCCGTCATCGGCTTCGGCAGCCAGGGACACGCTCATGCTCTCAATCTTAAGGAGAGTGGCGTCAACGTCATCATCGGCCTTTATCCCGGCAGCAAATCGCGCGCAGTCGCAGAGGAGAAGGGTTTCAAAGTCGTTGATACTGCAGAGGCCGTGAAGCAGGGCGACGTGATCTTTGTCGCCGTGCCCGATACGAAGATCCCGAAGGTCTACTATCAGGACATCGAGCCACATCTGGTGAAGGGCAAGACGCTCCTCTTCAGCCACGGCTTCGCGATCCACTTCAAGACCATCACTCCTCCTGCAGATATCGACGTGATCATGGTCGCGCCGAAAGGCCCAGGTCACATCGTCCGCCGCCAATACACGGAAGGCAAAGGCGTTCCTGCTTTGATCGCGGTTTACCAAAACCCAAGTAAGCAGGCCAAGAAGGTTGCGCTCGCATGGGCAAAGGGCGTGGGCGGCACTCGCGGTGGAGTGCTCGAGACGAGCTTCAAGGAAGAGACCGAGACGGATCTTTTCGGTGAGCAGACCGTGCTCTGCGGCGGCGCGAGCGCGCTGGTGCAGGCTGGGTTTGAAGTGCTCGTCGAAGCTGGTTACTCGCCCGAGATGGCCTATTTCGAGTGTTTGCATGAGCTGAAGCTCATCGTCGATCTCATGAACGAGTCCGGCATCGCTGGGATGCGCTTCTCGATCTCCGAAACGGCAAAGTGGGGCGACGTGAGCGTCGGACCGAAAATTATCGACGCCGGCGTCAAGAAGCGGATGCAGGCAGCACTGAAGGACATTCAGAGTGGCAAGTTCGCGAAGAACTGGGTCGCCGAGTACGAAGGCGGCTACAAGAACTACAAGAAGCTGCTCGCCGACGGAGAGAAGCACCCGATCGAGAAGACTGGCGCCAAGCTCCGAAGCCTCATGCCTTGGATTCAGAAGAAGAATCTCAAAGGCGCACAAGCGGCTTATTAGTCCTTGTTAATGACCCGATAAACACAGCGCCACAGAAGAGGTAGCGCAGGTGTTAACTCGCTGTCGAACGGGTCAAGATTTTCTTCAAAAAAATCTTACAGTTTTTACGGCTAGTCTCATAACTCTACCCGAAGTTGCTGGTGTATGAAGCCAGCAAGCATCGTAGGACTCCTCCTCATCATCCTCGGCGGTCTCGCAGTGGCCTACGAGGGCACATTCTCTGCGGAACTCGCCCAGCAGCGGCAGTTCAGCCTCGCAAGCGCAGCTACCGCCAGCGCCCAAAGTCCCTTCGGTCTTCCTCCGGCGCTGACTATGTCCGGCCTCCTCGGCGGCTTGGTCTTGGTGATCGCAGGCCATCGTCGCGAGGGCCCGCTCTAAGCCGCGCTTTACTCTCTCTCACACTCCCCGTGCCGCCTTGTGGGGTAGGCGCGACGCTGGCCAACGTCACCGGCGCGTTTACCTCACAATCGCGGCACAAGGGTGAGGGAGGTGGAGCCGCGAAAAGAGTTGAACTATAAGGCGGGAGTTCGCGGGGCCGCAGCTGCACTACGGAGGCAATCGGGTTTGTGGGACTTCCCGCGCAAAGGCTCAGACTCGACCTGACAGGGGAAGAGTATGCTGGCAAGCAGTCGGCGTGACTTCTGAGGTGGTTGTGAGGTTCCCACGCTCTCGGTTCTCCCTTTCTGAAGTGCGGCGCAGCGCCTACAGTGCGCCCGAATGCTTCGCCGCATCGCCAGCCTGATCACTCCAGTCCGCTCGACGCTGCAGCACGTCAGCAGCGTTTCATGGCTGCTGATCGCCACCTTTCAGGAAATGGGTGACGCCATTCGGCGGGGGCGATTTCCGTTTCGCCTCGCGATCTTCTTCTACCAGACCGACCGCGTCGGCGTTGGCTCCATCCCCCTAGTTGCGCTGGTTTCGTTCTTCATCGGGCTCACCATGGCCCTGCTCACCGGCTACCAGCTCCAGCAGTTTGGGCAGGAACGCATGGTCCCCGCACTTGTCTCGATTGCCTTCACGCGCGAACTTGGACCGCTGATGACAGGCATCATGGTCGCCGCCAGGATCGGTGCCGCCTACACCGCGGAACTCGGGACAATGACCGTTTCCGAAGAAGTGGAAGCAATCGAAGCGATGGGGCTGGGGCCTCTGCGCTTTCTGGTCAGCCCGCGGCTGCTCGCCGTCTTCCTCCTTATGCCGTGCCTCGTCGTGATCAGCGATCTCACCGCCATGGCTGGTGGGTCCCTGATCAGCCGCTGGGCATTCGGGATTCCCTATCAGCAGTTCTTTCAGACTGCCATCGAGAGCCTCCTCATCCGAGACATCGTCGCGGGCACGATCAAGAGCTTCCTCTTCGGCCTCATCATTGGGCTCGTCGCCTGTTACAAAGGGCTGACCGTGCGAGGCGGCGCGGCCGGCGTCGGCGATGCGACGACCTCCAGCGTGGTGGTGGCGATCACCACCGTCATCGGCTTCGACACGCTCTTCAATATCGTCCTCGTGGCGCTCTTCGAGTAATGGCCGCTCCTGCTTCCACCGAAGAGCAGCCGGTGGTCGAGCTGCGGGATGTCCGCCTTGGGTTCGGCGAAAAGGAGATCCTCACCGGCGTGAATCTCTCGGCGCGGAAGCGGGAGCGGCTCGTCATCCTTGGCCAATCAGGCGGCGGAAAGAGCACGTTGCTTCGCCTCATCCTCGGGATCTTGAAGCCCACCGGCGGCTCGGTGCGCTTCCATGGCGCGGAGATAGCTAAGCTCAAACGGCGGCAGCTCAACGCCATCCG
>DASVRY010000088.1:0-12421 GCA_036388395.1 Chthoniobacteraceae bacterium | reverse complement strand
CGAACCTAGCTCCAAATCACTCAGCTGCGCAAATGGGCTTCCAATAGAGAGATCCAGCATAACGTAAAGAGATACCAAAGGCGGGCGGCGGCGACAAACTCAACTCCCGCGCGAGGCGCGCGGCCGTGCGCAAAAGGGCTGACAAATATGGTGTTCTAAACTGATGGAACTGCGGAGGTCGGCTGGCTCAGTTCGGGGGTGAAACGCTTATCCAACCTGCGGACGCCGAGGCCGCTCAGATCACCTTCGGCATTGAGATCGAAACCAAACTGCCCCGCACGGCCGCTGTCGCCGTCGGCGGTTATCACCGCGGCGAGCCAGAGCGCGCCGGCCGCTCGAAGACCACTACCGGCACTGTCCTCGCTCCCACCTTTCAAGGCACTCCTTGGCGGGCTGATCGCGACAGCTCCATTCGGTGCCAGCCGCACGAGATGGCGTGCGAGTTCGTGTCGCCGATCCTCAAAGGCGAAGCTGGCCTGATCGACCTGCGCGACTTCGTCGCCCGGGCGAACGAGATCGGCGCCACCGTCGACGCATCGTGCGGCCTGCACATCACCGTCGTCGCGTCCATCATCGGCACCACGGATGCCGGGAAGGTCAGCGAGTTCGCGCGCAAGCTCGAGCATATCTGCCAGTGGCACGCCATGAGCCTCTACGGCCAGACGGGGACAGGACGCCACCTGAACCGCTACTCCGCGACGTTCAGCGCTGATGTCGCTCAATACATGCGGCAGATCGTCCGGACCTCCTCAATCGGAGAGAAGGCCGCTGCAGCGACTCACTGCGGCCGCGGCATGGTGAATTTCCAGAAGCTCTTCACGCATGGCGTGATCGAGTTCCGGGTCTTCGCCGGCACGATAGCCTGCCGAAATCATCCACTATCTGGCAACCGTCCTTGGTTTGTGCCGACGAGCTCATCAGGTGCAGTGCCTCGGCGGCTTTAAGAAGAACGCCGTGCAGGCCGGCCGCACCATCGATGCAGTCTCCGCGCTGAAGTTCCTTCACGACTACCTCGGCTGGACCGGCAGTGCCCGCCCCGTCGCCCTTGGCATCTTCGGCATCCTCACCGGGATGGCGCCTTCGGTCATGAGGGAAGCCAACCGGCTCTGCAAGCAGTTCGACGAACGCTTCCCGTCCGCCCGCCTGTAAGCGCCCGGGACCGCAACTTCTCACCCTTCGATCATCATGTGTTTAGCAATTGTCTGCCCGCCGAAAGTCCGACCGACTCTCTCTCCCTGCTTGAAGCCTGCCACCGCGACAACCCGCACAGCGCGGATCCGCGCGTTGATGCCAGCCGAAGATGCCGCGCCTGCGCCCGCTGCGCAGTAGGCGGTATTCTCCAGCATCGCGAGAATCTCATCGGGCAGCAGCATCTTGCGGCGTGGCGCGACCAGGCTGATGGACGATTGATGTCGTCGTCGCCTATGACGATCGCCGTCTCGTCGAACCGCCGCAGAATCCAGTTCCGCACCTTCGAAATGCCGCGGATCTCGTCTGGTATCGTCACCACTTCCTGCAGGGCGGCCGCGCCGCCGCTCGCGTGGTAGTCAGCGAGCTGGCTCTCCGGCGCCACGAGCGTTGCCGTAGGGAAAAGGCGATGGCTAGTCACGCACTTCGCCCTGGAGCGCGATCTGCAGGCGGACGCAGCGCAGTGAATGGCGATCGACATCGCCAGCACTTCTACTCCTGAACAGGCGCGTAGCCAAGCCGCCGCCGAGATCTCGCCAGTGGTCTAGGCGTCCGCCGATCGTAACCAAGAAACCAGTTTTAGTGCGCTCCACGTTGGAAATGCCTTCTATCTCGGAGGCACAGTAGTACCGCACTAAGAGTTGATCGGGGAGGTTTAGCGCCTCTGCGTTTGCGTCACCCTTACGCAACCATTCACCGTTGCTGCTGCCTCGCCTCAGGGTGAACCCAGATCAGCGGAACGTATGCAGGCGTGAAGTAGTGAGACTTCGCACCGCGTTGGACATCTCTCTCAGGAGCAGCTCGCAGCGAAGTGCCAACGCGCCGGGAGCGATGTTTCTCGCGACATTGTCGCGAACACTGAGCTGGGGCGGCGTGAGGTAAACGACTGTCCTCTCAAAGGTGTTGGAGGCGCCCCTAGAGAAGTTCTTTCCACGGGAGTTTCGGAGGAAGTGGCAGGAAGCGAATCGTTGATGCCGCGCGTACATGAAAAGGGCCGGGCGAAAGCCCGACCCCTTAAAAGAAAATGATTGCTGAGCGTCGCGAGCTTACCCCGCAATCTTTCGGCGCAACGCGGCCATACCGGTCATCGCCGCGCCCAGGAGCATGGCGGTCGATCCGCCGTCCGGAACGGTGGCGTTCAGCTGGGCCGAAAGTAAGGTGAACGAACCAGTTTCACGCTGGATCGTGTATTCGATTAAGCCGTCGGCATTCAGATCGCTTAATGAGATGAATCCGAGCCCGTTCCCGAGAGGCGTGATCCTGAGGTTGGGCAGGCCAGGTGAACCCACGTCGAGAAAAGGAACGGTGCCGACCTTTAGGGTGAACGACTCGGTGCCAAAAAGATCGGTAAAAACGAACGTAGCGTTGGCGGCCGTCACAGTTTGGCTTCCCGGTTGGAAACCGGCGGGGCCGATGTCGAAGCTGTTCGTATAGGTGTTTACCGCCGCGAAAGGAAGCCCGAGCAGCGAACCGGCAGGACGGAAAGTGACTCCCTCAATGTTGATATCAGTATAGATGGTGACGGCGTTGGCATTCCCGGCCGACAACACGACTGCGAGCACTGCGATGAGGGATTTGATGGAGGTCATTTTCGTCTTGTGATTCCGACTTTGTTCAACGGGCGCAACACAATGAGCAGACGCGATGCCAGATTTCCTCGAAGAGGGGTAAATACCATTGCCATAGCCATTTGCGCTTAATCTCCTTCGCTTCACCTCTTTTCGCTGACTGCGAACCTGTAAACTATTCCGACAAATAACGGAACTCGTCTGCCTCGATGACCCTCTTTGGATCCTTCCAATAACACTACACAGCACGGTGTTTTCATGAGTCGTTAAGGAAGAGACCCGATTGACGCCAGGGGAGCGGCGTGAAGCTCACGCCGATGTGTAGAGCGCCTCCGCACAAACGAGGTCGCCAACGCGATCCGCAAACTCAAGAGCGGCAAAACCCTCACCAGCTCCGACCGAGCATTGCTTGCCCAGGCGTGTGTTGGCGGTGAATCAACGGCCGCGGGTGGCTACGCCCAGACGTGGGATGAACTCGCCCGTCGGCTCTCAGTCTCACGAGAGAGCATCAAGAACTGGCGGAACCGCGAGAAAGCAGGGGAGTTGCCAAGATCACTGCCGATCCCTCGAGCCGACGGTCACCACGACTTCGCCGCGTGGGCCGATTGCATGGTGCGCTACCAGCTCGCTCGCGCCGATAAAGACGTGGATCCAGACGTCTGGACCCGCGGTGATGACGAGGGCCTGCGCACAGTCACAGACTGGAAAAAGGAGCGCGAGCAGATCATGTGTACGCAGTTCGAGCGCTCCATTGCGAAGGGGGACGGCGTTCTCCTAGTCGCGGCGGATCTGGAGGTTCCGCTTGGGGCGACCTTCGCGGCCATTCAGACGAAGCTCTCTCAGTTTCCGTCTCGCGTTGCCCGCTACGTGAAGGGGCTCCGCGACGAGCAGGAAGTCGAAGACCGGCTCCGTGATAAGATCGACGCAGATCTACGGGATCTGCAGTCGGGCGGGTTTATCGAAACGAGTGGTGCGAGCGTGCTGGCATATCTGCAGTTCGATGCCGACAGCGAGCGCCTGGTGCAGCTCGTTACCTTCCAAGGGTAGGGCCGGGACGCGCTGTAAATAGCTGGATTAGGATTCGTTGCCACACGGTGTGGCGGGCCTCTTGCTGGCGAAGGGCGGCGGGAACCAATGCAAGCTCCGTCGGGGTAGACCACGCGTTAACCCTTTCGGGGTAGCGGTGAAAGCTAGCTCAGCGACACAGACTAGGTTCCCATTCCCCGGTTCATGTGCGCTTCCGCTCCCCTTATTCAATCGTTGTGCCCCGCGGCTGCGCCTAACGGTGTCAGAAGACCAAGCAGTGTGGAGGCAACTCCAGAGCCCTTGTCAGAGAATGGATGCCGTCTCCTCCTATGACGAAGTTCCTGATGCTTCTCGCTACGCTTGTCTTCACTGCAGCGGCAGATGCGACGGCGCGGCCCCTCCGCGTCCTCTTCCTTGGTCATGAGGACAAGAAGATTCACGACAGCAGTGCACCCGCCGCTCTGTTGATGGAGAAGCTCGGCCGCGAGGCCATCTACTTTGATTGCTTCACTACGCCGGAATGCCTGAACTCTGAAACGCTCAGCCAATATGACGCGCTGATGCTCTACGCGAATCACGAGACGATCACGCCCGAGCAATTCGGTGCACTGAATGCGTTCGTAGAGATGGGCCGTGGCTTTCTACCGATCCACTGCGCAAGCGCGTGCTTCATCAACGAGCCGCGTTTTGCAGCGCTGGTCGGCGTGCGTTTTCAGAAGCATGGCGCGGGCGTCTTCAAGGCGACAAGTCGTGGATCCGGCACATCCGATCATGGACGGGGTCGCACCTTACGAAACTTGGGACGAGTCTTACATCCACTCCGCGCACAATCCCCGCGGACGTAAATTGCTCGCGGAGCGCGAGCGCGAACCGTGGACTTGGGTGCGCGAGCACGGCAAGGGACGCGTCTTTTACACTGCCTGCGGTCACGACTCCCGCACCTGGAGCAATCCCGATTTCCAGCTCCTGTTGCGTAATGCGATTGTCTGGTCGGTAAGGCGACGCACCCCGGCAGGAGTGGCAGGCGCTTCTCGCGCAGCGGGAGCCTGAGCGGCGCGAGGCGAATCCACACGTCGCCAACTATGAGAAGCGGGCGGAGTCGGTCACCTTTCAGCATCCATTCAGCGCGAAGGGCTCGATGGAGCGGACGCAGGTGCCGGCGGATATGCGGCTGGAGCTTTTTGCGAGCGAACCGCAGATCTCGAAGCCGATCGCGCTCGCGTGGGATGAGCGCGGCCGCTGCTGGGTGGCGGAGACAAGCGACTATCCGCACGACGTGCGGCCGGATGGCAAGGGTGGCGACCGCATCCAGATCTGCGAGGACACCGACGGCGATGGGCGGGCGGATAAGTTCACCGTCTTTGCCGACACGCTGAACATCCCAACTTCCATCGTGCTGGTGAAAGGTGGCGCGAGCGTGGCGCAGCCGCCGCGGTTGCTTTTCCTCAAGGATACCGACGGGGATGACGTCGCCGATGTGCGGGAGGAAATCATGACCGGCTGGGGCATCGGCGACACCCACGCCCAGGCGAATTCACTCCACTACGGATACGACAACTGGCTGCACGGCTGCGTTGGCTACTCGGGCTTCAAAGGCACGGTCGGCGGCAAGGCGCATGCGTTCACGCAAGGCACCTATCGCTTCAAGCCGGATGGCTCCGCGCTCGAGTTCCTCCACCAGTTTTCTAACAACTCCTGGGCGCACAGCCAGAACGCCTCAGGCGATGACTTCGGCGGGTCGGCCAATAATGCCCCGATTTTCTTTGGCGGCATTCCCGCGCGCCTTGGGTCCAAAGGGGTGCGCGTGATGACAGCGAAGAAGATCAACCTCGAAGACAAGGCGCACGCGATCACGCCGAACATCCGGCAGGTGGATGTCTTCGGCGGCTATACCTCGGCTGCCGGATCGGCGTTTATCTACTCCGCAAACCTGCCCCCGCGCCTGCAAGGCAAAGCGATGGTCACGGAGCCGACGATGAAGATCGTCGCGCTAATGGATGTGCGGCCTGATGGCGCCGGGTACGTAGCGCATGATGGCTTTAACCTCATGGCAAGTTCGGACGAATGGATGTCCCCCGTGTTTGCTGAAGTTGGCCCGGATGGCGCCGTATGGATCGTCGATTGGCAGAACTTCATCATCCAGCACAATTTCAAGCCGAGCCAAAAGAACGGCGGCTACGACGCTAAAACCGGCGTGGGCGGCGCTCACGAAACACGCTGCGGGACTACGTGCGGGGCCGCATCTATCGGGTCGTCTGGAACCAAGCCAAAGCGCCTGCGATCCGGACGCTTGGTGGTGCGGCGATCGCCGATCTGGTAAAAGCACTGAGCAGCGATGCCCAATTCTGGCGACTCACCGCGCAGCGCCTGCTCGTCGAAGGAAAGCGGTCGGAGGCAACTCCTGCGTTAAAGGAAATTGTCAGGGTGCAAGGCGGGAGTGTCGCCGCCATTCACGCCCTCTGGGCGCTGCACGGGCTCGCGGCGCTCGCTACCGAGACACACCGCGCGGCACTCGCTTCCGAGTATCCCGCTTTGCGGCGCAACGCGATCCGGGCGCTCGGGGTGGACGGCGACGCTGCGGCGCAATTTCAAGCGGCCAACGTGGCGAAAGATCCTGACCCGGCGACGCGCTTGACGGCGCTTGTGAAGCTCGCGGAGCTACCTGCCAGCCTAGAAGCTACCGCTACTGCCGGCGCCCTTCACAACGACGCGGCCATGGCCAGCGACGAGTGGCTCCGCGAGGCGTCTAAGGTTGTGGGCCGGAGCATGGCGGTCCCGCTCCTACTGGCAGCGAGGGGCAAAATCTGCTGCCAAATTCCTCCTTTGAACTGGCGAACGGGCAACTGCCGGAGGGTTGGTCGTTGCGGCATTATCATGGCAAAGCTGACTGGGCGGTGCCGGCTGGTACGGGCACATCGCGAGACGGGACTCGGGCGCTGCACGTGAAATCAGAGGCGGGCGCAGACACCAGCCTTTGCGCTGAAGTGCCGGTGCAGACGAACACCGACACGTGCTCAGCGGTTGGATTCGAACCGAGGGTGTGAGCGGTGCGCTAGGGGCTCTTCTCAATGTTCACGGCACGCGCTTCCAGACTGACGCGGTGCGTGGTGACGCGGAATGGACGCGGGTGCAGACGGCTTTCAACTCCGGCGATCGACGAAGCCTAAGCGTCAATGTGCTCTTCGGCGGTTACGGGCAAGCGAAGGGCGAGGCGTGGTTCGATGCGGTGGAACTGAGACCGGCGAGTAGCGCTCCTTCCGGCGAGGAAAAAGCGCTCCCCGGTGATCTGCTGCGCGGAGAAGCCATCGCGCTGAAGCATCCGGCGGTTTCCTGTGTGCTTTGCCATACCATCCGCGGCCAGGGAAGCACGGTCGGACCGACGCTGGATGGAATTGCCACGCGGTTCACGCCCGTCTACATCAGGAAAGCCTGCTGGAGCCCAACAAAGTGCGGGCTATGCCTTATTCTTAAGCCGCAGGAAATCGAAGACCTGAAAGCCTACCTGCAAACGCTAAAATAACGCTTCCTCACTCACTAATCCCACTTACTCACCAACATCTAATGGACACCCGTAAATTCCGCATTGCTGTCGTCGGGCTGGGCTTTGGCGCCGAGTTCATTCCGCTCTGGCAAAAGCATCCGCACACCGAGTGCTACGCCATCTGCCAGCGGAACGAGAAAAAGCTTAATGAAGTCGGCGACTATTGGGGCGTCGCGCAGCGCTACACTAGCTACGAGGAACTGCTGAAGGATCCGAATATCGACGCGGTGCACATCAACTCGCCTATTCCGAATCACGGAGAACAATCGATCGCCGCGCTCAAGGCTGGAAAGCACGTCGCTTGCACCGTGCCCATGGCGACGAGCGTCGCGGATTGCCTGGAGATCATCCGCCTAACTCAGGAAACCGGCTTGAAGTATATGATGATGGAGACGGTGATCTATGCGCGGGAGTATCTATATATGAAAGAGCTGCGTGATTCCGGGGAGCTGGGGAAAGTGCAGTTCATCCAGGCCAGTCATCAGCAGGATATGGATGGCTGGCCAAACTACTGGCCCGGCCTTCCACCAATGTGGTACGCCACGCACTGCGTCGGTCCCGTGCTCGGGCTCGCGGGTGGCGATGCGGAATACGTGAGTTGCTTTGGCAGCGGCACAATTCGTGAAGAACTCGTTGGCCAATACGGTTCGCCGTTCGCAGTGGAGACGGCGCACATCAAGGTGCGCAACTCGGATCTGTCGGCGCGGGTTATCCGGAGCCTCTTCGATACGGCACGGCAGTATCGGGAAAGCATCGATATCTATGGCAGCAAGAAGACCGTGGAATGGCCGCTCATCGAACACGAGCCGCTCGTCATCCACACGGCTAAGAAGCCGGAGCCGGAGATCCCTGAAACAGTGAAGTGTCCGGAGTTCGCGAGCCGATTACCGGAGTCGATCCAGCGCTATACCACGAAAGGCGTTTACGATTCCGACGAGCACACGCACCTGAGCTTTGTCCAGGGCGCTGGTCACGGCGGCAGCCATCCGCACCTGGCGCACGAATTTGCCATGGCGCTGGTGGAAGATCGTGAGCCGTTTCCGAATGCCAAGCAGAGCGCGAACTGGACCTGCACAGGTATCCTGGCACACGAAAGCGCGATGGATGGTGGCGCGATCAAGCACCTGCCGAAAGAGACGTTAGGTACGGAACGGATTCCAGCGGTGTAGGGCGCTTTTCGTTAACCCGATCGGGGTAGCGATCGAAGCTGGCTGAGGGACAGAGACTGCATTCCATTTCTGCCGCCCATGTGCTCTTCCGCTCCCCGCCCTCCGTTTAGCACGCCCGCGTTTGTGCGTCACAGTTTCTGAAGACAGCCTGTGTCGCTAAATAGCTCTCACCGTCAGCTTTCCCGCCGTGAGGCGATCCGGCTCATCCTCTCCGCCACAGCCGTCGGTTCCGCGCTAAACCTGCGTGGGTTCGGCGCGGAGCTGCAGGCGCCGGGGATCGGCTGGGATCCAGATCTGCTCAAGAAAGAGATCCCATGGCCGCGCCTGCTCACAGATGCGGAAAAGCGGCTTGTGACTGCGCTGGTCGATCTGATCATCCCGCAAGACGAATTCGGCCCCTGCTGCGAGCGCGGTGGGCGTCACGGACTTCATCGATGAATGGGTGAGCGCGCCCTATGAGCAGCAGGTGCGCGATCGGAAGGTGATCCGCGAGGGACTCACGTGGATCGATGCCGAAGCGACGCACCGCTTCAGCACTGGGTTCGCGAATTGTGCCGCCGCGCAGCAGCGCGCGATTCTCGAAGACATAGCCACGGAAGGCATCGAGGAGCCGGCCTCGCGTAAATCATCAGCTCCCCCATGGCCTTCCCCTCGACCTCCAAAACTCACGCGGCCCGCTACGAATCTATCGTGATCGGTTCCGGCGCGGCCGGCGGGATGGCGGCTTCCGTGCTCACCAAAGGAGGCGCGAAAGTGCTGATGCTCGAAGCAGGCCACAACTATGGGCGAGATCGGCGTTCGCGACCGCACCGCGCGCGAGTTCCGGCACGGGAATGACTACTTCGAGCCGTTTCTATGGGAACGATTCGCGAGCGAATTTCCCAATCCCTTGCAATTCACGATCGGGCGCAGCAACCCCGCGACGGACTGGAATTTTGCTCAGAGCAGCTACTGGAAGGAGGGTAAACGCGCGGCATGGCCGTGGCGCATCCATTTCACCCTCGCCGACCCGCTCCCTACGGCCGGCGATGCCACGCTTACCCTCGCCTTTGCGAGCGCAGATGGCGCGCGAATCGACGTCCAGATCAACGACACCCCGAATCTTCACGCGAAGCTCTACCCGGCCGTGGAGCGTGGGAACGCCCTTGTCCGGGAAGGTATTCACGCCAAGTATTGCCTCCACCACATCGCGATCCCGGTGGCCAAACTCCGCCCGGGCGCCAACACCATCACGCTCACGCAGGGTCGCCCGAACGCTGCGGCCAACCACGTCATGTATGACTACCTGAGCCTCGAGCTGCCAGACGTGAGCGCGAAGAGCGACAGGTCCGCGGCTGCCCACCAGCAGGGCGGCGGAGAGCTCCCGGTGGCGGGTCTCCTTGGCGCAAAGCGGGAGTAATCTGCGCGCGCAACACCCAGGGGTGCGCGCGTTCTCCGCGAAGAGGTCGCGGAGTTAATCTTATCTCGCGCCTGCCGCTTGATCTCTCGCCCGAGGTTCAGTCTAAAGCAAAAGGATGCGCTGAAAGCCGAGCACGAGGATCGCGACAATAGCGCAGCAGATCAGAAAACCGACGGTGGAACGGCGGCCGGGTTTCGGGATTTGCAGATCGCCCCAGGCGATCCACAGATGCGGCTCCGGGACGATCGCTCCCTCGGGCAGCGTGCAAGGCTGGAGAATCACTTCTCCGAGGAACACGGGCGTGCGGGCGAGGGCGTAAAAACGCTCCAGCTTCTCCGCCGCGACGGGGCGCGTGGTGAGGCTCACGATGATGGCCGTTCCGACAGTGGTGATGAAGATGAAGAGCATCCCCCAAGGGAACGACACCTCGGATCCCTGCGCCGTGACTTTCACCCAGCTGCTCGAGATCCCGCCGAGCATTTCCACGCCCCACGGCGATGCGCAAAAGCCCCACGTGCCGTAACCGACAGCCGTCGCCACCCAGACTGCCGGTACGGTCATGCGGCGCCAGAAGAATCCCATCCAAAAGGTGATGCCCATGATGGGTGTGAGGGCGATGAGGATTTCCAAACCCTTCACCACACCCGGCAGCAGGAAGGCAACGGACAGGCCCGCGGCGGCGACGAGAAGCATCGCGCCCCGGCCGAAGGCAATGTAGCGGGCCTCGGAGCGAGCCGGGAAAACTGCCCGGTAGAGATCGGTAAAGAGCGCGGCGGCGGCCACGAGGATGGGGCTGCAGGTGCTCATCGAAGTGGCGAGCACGCTGGCGATGAACAGCCCGAGCAGCCCGGGGAAAAGCGTCGGCAGGAACTCTTTCGCGAGCAGCCCGTAGATATGATCCGGCTGCACCGTCTGTCCGGTGAAGTAGGCCGCGCCGCCGAGGCCGGTGAGACACCACGCTATGGTGCAGACGCGCTTGATGAACGCGCCGGCAACAAACCCAACCTGGCCATCCGCTTCGCGCCGGCTGGACGAGGAGACGCCGAGATTTTCCGGAATCATGACCAGCATCGCGAGGCTGCTGAGCGTGAGCATGATGACGTGAAAGGCCCCGATCTGGCCGGGCTCAAAAAGCGTGAACATCCTCGGGGCATCGAGCGTCGCTTTCATCCCCTGGATTCCGCCGACGGCGTGGAGCACGCTCGGCAGGAGAAGGAATGAGAAAACGAGGATGAGCACGCCTTGGAAAGATTCCGTGACGATCGCCGCGGAGAGCCCGCCAGCGATGCTGTAGGTGACAAAGGAGATGGTGAGCAGGATCAGTAGCACCTCCGTGTGAAGGGTGTTGCCGCTCGAGGCCGCGATCAAAGCGCTCGTTCCCTTGAGCAGGAGACCGAGGGATAGCGCGCATTTCAGCAGCCCCGCTACGCAGAAGAGATGGCCTACGCTGCGATCGAAGCGGGCCTCAAAGATCTGCGCGACGGTGACTGCGCGGAACCGGCGCAAGAGCGGCATCACCAGCCAGAAAAACGGCGTGGCAAACATGAAGAGCCACTGGTACCAAATGCCCGAGGCACCGCTCGTGAAGCACTTCGACGCCACGGTAACGGCCTGATCCGAACTCGTGCCGGTGCTGAACGTCGCCATGGTCAGCATCCATTTTCCAAACTTCCGCGGCATGAAGTATTCCAGCGAAGTCCGCGCACCGCGTCCGCTGCGCACGCCAATCCAGGTAATGCCCACGAGGTAGAGCAGCGCGATGGTGAGATCGAGGAAGGTCAGTCCGAACCACAGTTGAAATTCGCCGGCGTCAATCATCCGCTGCATCAGCGCCTTGACGTTCCAATGTAGCGAGGAGTTTCTCCCGCGGGAAGATGGGCGGCATCTCTGGAGAGAGCAGCGCGCCTTGCCTAACTGCCAAGGCGTAAGGCGCGTTCGCCGGTCGTGCGCTCGATCACCGCGAGCAGCTCGGCTTTGGCCAGCGGCTTGGAAATGTAATCATCCATTCCGGCGGCTAGACAGCGCTCGCGATCGCCGGCCAGAGCGTGTGCAGTCATCGCGGAAATCGGCGTGTGGTGGCCAGTCGCTCGCTCGGCTTCGCGGATGCGTCCCGTGGCTTCGAGGCCATCCATCTCCGGCATCTGCACATCCATGAAGATCAGATCGAAGGATGCGGCAGCAGCAGCTTCCACGGCTTCGCGGCCGTTGCGCGCATAGGTCACATGATGTCCAATCTTCTTCAGGAGCGCCGTGGCGAGAGCGCGATTGACGACGTTGTCCTCGGCCAGAAGGATGCGCAAACCGGTCGAGTGGTCATCGGCGACCACTCCGCCTGCAGTGGGAGCTTCGGCTTCAGGTGGCAGAGCCTGGAAGGCCTGCGGTGCAGCGAGGCGGATGGTGAAATGAAAGGTTGTTCCGGCGCCGACGGCGCTTTCGACCCAGATGCGTCCGCCCATGTGCTCCACGAGCTGAGACGCGATCGCCAGACCCAGCCCGGTGCCGCCGTAGTTGCGTGTCGTTGAGCCATCCG
>DASVRY010000087.1:0-8313 GCA_036388395.1 Chthoniobacteraceae bacterium | reverse complement strand
CGTCAAGGATGACGAGTCGCTCCTCCTGGTCGGTCACATGCTCCAGCGAGGCTGCTGCGAGCGTGGCGATGGCATCCTCTGGGCTCACGCCGTCACCTCCTCGGGCATTTTGGCCGCTTCGATCGCCTTGGTGATTGCCTTCAGCCGTTCGGGATCCACCCGCCGTCCATTCAAGATCTGCGACGCGGTCGAGTAGTCGACGCTCGCTTTCTTCGCCACGTCCTGAAGACTGAGTCCTTTTAGGACCATCTTGGACTTGAGTTCCCGCAGATGGAGTGGAGCTGGCATGCGATAAGACTTATCGCTAACTCTGAGCACTCCTCAAGAACTATTTGCAAAGTTTTTTGCTAGGACCTAAAGAGGGCGATGCAGCAACGGCAGACCGCGTTCGCGGAAAGGGTAAAATCCATGGTCGACCGCGTCGGTTCGCAGCGAGAACTCGCCCGGCGAATCGGTGTCTCTGGCCCCACTATCATCGGTTGGCTTGCTGGCTCCACGCCATACGAGTCCACCTTCCGAAAGATCAGCGAGAAAACCGGCGTAAGCCTTGAATGGCTCAGGGATGGGCGCGGAGACGACGAGACCGAGCTGGCCAGGATGAATGCAGCGGCTTCGGATAATTCACCGCGTGCTATACTGAAGAGGGCAAGGGAAACGGCCGCGCTCAGCCTTACGCAGCTTGCCCACAGGATCGGGAGGGAGGCGGGGTATCTTCGCGCCTTGGAAGATGGCTCAGCACGTATCAGTGAAGCCACGGTGGAACTCCTTTGCCGCGAGCTACCAGCGCTCGATAAGGAGGCGCTAATGTCCGGATCGGATCAGCCCGCCCTGGTAAGAGAAGACGGAAGCGAGGGCACCTATGGAGCCACGCCGAACCTCATTCTCCCTGCTGGCACAAAAGCGCGCTATCTACCATTGTTGAGCTGGGCTCAGGCAGGCGCTCTTGGGGCTGGACACGTTGACGACGCTTACGATTATACGGGGGTGCTGGCGTTCGATGTGAGTGATCGGAAGGCGTTTGCCCTGGAGATAAGGGGAGACTCGATGTCGCCTGGCATCAACGAGGGAGACCGGGTGATTGTCTGTCCGGGTTGGGAGCCGCGAGCTGGCGACACCGTGGTGGCGCGCACTGTCGACGGAGACGTTTACTGCAAGGTGCTTCAGCGGCGCGTCGGTGAAAAGTTCGTGCTCATCAGCGAGAATCCAAAGCACGGGCCAATTGAGCTTTCACGCGACGAGGTGGCGTGGATCTATCCCGTGGGGCAGGTTACCAAGATTTTCCGGAGGGACTAGCGATGAAGTTTTTAATGTTCGTCGCAGTGCTCCTGCTCGCGGGCATTGCATTCACCGTGTGTGACCAGGCGTCCAAAAGTGACTCAGCGGAGAGTAAGCGGAAGTGGCAAGAGCAGTGGGATCGTGAAGCGCCCCTCCGAGCGTTGCGACGTGAAGTGGGGCTTGGCGAGTCAGATGAGATTAAGCCTGACGTGCCAGCGCCGATTATTGCGCAGCGGATGCAGTGTCAGATCGTCAAAGGGATAGTGCTCAAGCGAGAGGGAGACAGCCTGCTCGTGGATTGCAATGCTCGTCCCTTGGTCGCGGATCGGTCGCAAGACTTCGGGCGGTTTGTTGACGCTCGGACTGGAAAGGCCGGCGTGGCCGCCTTGGCGGAGTTAGCGCGGAAAGATCGTGAGGATCGCGAGGAGGCTGCCATGGGACCGCTCCTTCTGATGGACGCAGGAGTGCTCGTGCCCGCGACATGGAAGCCAAGTCGCGCAGCCAGTGGAGTGGTGAGGCTCGGCGGAATTCCACCGATGAAAGAAGCTCAGGAAGGGGTGCCGGTTCATGTGATTGCAGCGCCGATTACAGGAGGGCTCACTGCAAACTTCACTCTCCGAACCGGCCGGGCGACACCAGTTTCCGCTCCTATTACCCTGCCGGATCCAGAGCACCTTCGCCGGCAGCGTCTCGAAAGCATCCAACGCAAGTATGGAGCGGGACAATAGCGAGAATGCAGCGGAACGGCGGATGCGGGGGCGCCGCTGAGCTGCTAAGAGTTATCACAAAGGTGTTGCAAAACCTTTGATAGGAGTTATCACGGGAAACACCCGTGAGCACCCCTTTCCTTTCCCGCCGTCACGTCTTCGCCCGCTCCTCCTCAGGTGCAGGGGAGTGCGGGCTAGCGCCGTATCATCGTTCTGGGTGGGCGAAGGTGCGGCGCATTTTTTCGGATCCTGATCTCACCAAGGCGGCGATCGCCGCGCTCACTGGCGCTGCGCTGATCCTTGGGCTGGGAGGGATGAAATGAAGCCGCGCGGCCCAGCGGTTCTTTTGTTCAAGGGGCGTGGCATCGTCTCAACCCTCATCCGCTGGCAGACACGCGGGGAGTACTCGCATGCGGCGATCCTCCTGCCGGATGGGTTGATCGTGGAATCATGGCAGGGGCACGGCGTGCGAGTGAAAGCGCTGGAGGATTGGCGCGACGTCGACCGCTTCGAGGTGCCGGGAATGACTCCCGGCCAGTGGGCTGAGGCCATCGGCTTCGCCCTTCGCCAAGTCGGCCAGGGGTACGACTACTGGGCGATCGTGCGGTTCATGTCGCGGCGACACATGCCGCAGAACGATCGCTGGTTCTGCTCCGAGCTGGTCTTCACCGCGCTCGCTCATGCGGGGGTGAAGCTCTTCGACCGCATCGAATCGTGGGCGGTTTCGCCTGGGCTTCTGGCGATCTCTCCACGGCTGACTCCCGCAACAAGCTTTCCCACGGAAGGAGCAAAGCCATGACGCTCTTCATCTCCTTCGTCACCGGCGCCGGGATCACGCTGGGCGTCCTCGTCGGCTTCTTTCTCTTCGGGGGATTCATCCTCACTGCGATCGACGCCTTCTGTAATGCCCGCGAAGAGGCGCGCCTGCGCCGGGAGCACGGGTGCCACGGGCACGAGTAACGCCACTTCGAAACACTCTATGAGCAAACTTCTTCCTCCGAGCCGGCCGCTGCAGGCGCCAGCCGCAACCGCCAAGCTGCTTCTTCAGCACGATCTGCGCGACCCAGTCGCCGTCGTCGCTTGTCGCGGCTACTACATGTTGACCATGGGCCGGCCAGATCGGAACGATCGCGGCTTCTACGACGACGCGATCATCGTGTTCTCCTCTTCCTGCCACGTGGCGTTCAACGCGAACGTCGACCCGAGCATCTTCCGGAAGGACATCGCCACCCTTAAACCGGGCGTTTGGCGTTACCAGCCGGGCACGCACAACATCAGCAAGCCCGCCTCGCGGCGCTACCCGGCGTTCGTCCAGGCCGAGAAGGTGACGGTCCTGCGCGATTCGAGCGGCGATGCACACGGCCACCCGGATCCTGCTCCATACGAAGACACCGGCTGGTTCGGCATCAACATCCATCGCGGCGGCGAAACCACCACGTCGAGCCTCGGTTGCCAGACGATCCCGCCCGCGCAATGGGGCGCCTTCCACGCGCTGCTCACCGACCAGCTCAAACGCTATAATCAGAAGTCGTTCCCCTATCTCCTGACGGTCGACTCTCGGATATAGATTCCCGTTAGATACGACCACTATCCAGTTAGCTTGTTTTAGATACCGATGCCATTTCCGATCCTCTCTCACTCTCCCGTGTTAGGTATCTCCGGCAATGTCGACCCTGTGTTGGCGGGCGGGGTCCTTTCGGTTCTCGGCATCCTCGCTGGCGCGTGGAGGTGGAGTATTAGCTTGAAAAAAGAGTTAGCAGATGAGGTCAAAGCGGCGATCGCGGCGGATAGCAAGCCCCAGGCAATGCATCTCACTGGTCAGCCCCTGGTGGTCGAAGAGGCGAAGGTCTACGTTACCATCCCACAGCTCAATGAGAAGCTAAAGGAGGTTAAAGCCTCGTTCGTCAGCGGGTTGGCTGAAGTGAAGGCCTCGGTGGAGAAGGATAACAAATACCTGCACAAAAGCGTGCATGACCTAAAGGAAGATCTGCAGGCGATCAAAGCCCAGGGCGAAGTGCGAGGTGAGGAGGCGCAAGAAGTGGCAAAAGATGTGTCAGCCCTCAAGGCACAGGCCGAACTGAATGGCGTCACGCTGAACGACATCAAGCAGACGCTGAACAAGGCAATCGAACGCGAGATCGAAGACGCCAAACACCGCGCGCCTCGCCGCGCTAGCTAGTCACCCAACGCACCGCACCACATGACTGCTGCCTACCAAAAAGAGCTTCGCAAAAACCTCCTTCGCCAACTGCGCGCCGCGAGCCGCTTTGGCCTCAACCTTGAAGAGCTGCATCTCGGCGCGAAGGTCCAGGGCTTCGAGGTTACGAAGAGCCAGGTGGAAGCCGAGATCGAACATCTCATGCGGCCGTCCCTCGGCCACGTCGAAGAGGTCGATCAGGAGATCAGCCCGGAACTGAAATATTATACCCTCGCCGAACCGGGCCGCGAATGGCTCAAGAGGCAAGGACTGTAACCGATCATGCGCCGCCGCAAGATCAGAGCAGACGCGGTCCTTCGAGGACTCGACGACAGCCAGAAGAAGGCTGTCTTCGAGTTCGCCGAATCGCATTCGCTCGAAAAGACGGCGCAGTGGCTGAAGGATGAGTTCGACCTGGCCAACCCCGAAACCGGCGATCCGCTCGACCACAGCACCGTCAGCCGCTGGCTCAAGGCCGAGCGCGAGGACGCAGGCATGATCGAGCTACTCGGGCAGATCGCCGACGACGCCGAGCGGGCCGAGGCAGTCGGCGAAGCGATTGGCAAAGGCAACCAGCTCACTGAGGCCGCCACGAAGATGCTGGCTGGCGCGGCGTTCCGTTTCCTGCGCGAGAACCCCGAGAAGCCGGATCCGCTGCAGCTCGAGCTTTTTGCGAAGACGATCCTCAAGATCCGTGGACAGGATCTGGACGCTGAGAGCGGCCGCACGAAGGCTGCGCACCTGGAGCGCACGCTGGCGCAGAAGGATCGCGACTTCGCTCTGCAGCGGGAGAAGTTCATCGTCACCAGCTGCGAGAAGATCATGCAGGCCGCGCGCGATCCCAAGATGCGCGAGGTGGTCGACGATTCGAAGCTCACGAACGCAGAGAAGATCGCCGCCATTCGGCATGCCTACTTTGCCGACATTGACGCCCTGGAGGTGGTGCTGCCCGAATGATTCACGCACGCGCAGGCGGCAGGCGGGAATACGAGAAGCAGGCGCTCGCTGCAATACGCCGCGAGCGGGTGATCGTGCTTTTCTGGGCACGGCGCTGCCGCAAAAGCACGAATCTTGGCGCCATCGCTTTCGACGATATGTCGAAAGCGCCAGGGCAGACCGTAATCGCCGCGAGCGCCTCGCTGCTGCTCGGCACCGAGCTGGTGAATATGACCGTCTCGGCAGTCGAGGCGGCGATCATCGTTCAGAACGAAGCGGAGGCTCAGCAGTCGCTCTTCCAGGCTCAGGCCGACAGCGCGCAGCTCGACTTCCGCTGCGCCGATTCGGAGAGCGGCAAGGAATACTCAGGGCTCACGAAGGAAGATTTTGCGGACCTCTACAAGAGCAAGCGGCTGGAGATGCGGCTCTACTTCGATCGCACGGCATACTCGCGGCAGCTCATCATTGCGCCAGTGCCAGCGACGGCGCGCGGGTGGCGCGGCACAGTATTACGCGATGAGGCAGGCTTCACTGCTGTGAATCTGGAGATCGCCTTGCGCGAAGCGGTGGACCCCATTTTCCGCGATGTGCCGGATCTGAAGATGATCTACGCGTCGAACCTCGGCCGCGACGATCGGCACCCCTTCTTCACGATGACCATGCCGCCTCCCGATCTGGAGATGGAGGCAAACGCAAAGGGACATTTCTACCGGGGCGAAAACCGCATCCTGATCCACCGGGTATCTCTGGCCGATGCCTATGCCGCTGGGCACGTGCTCTACGACAACCGTGGGGAGCCCATGAGTCTGCAGGAATTTCGCAGCGAGCCGGCGAACAAAGGGCAGCTCCCGTTCAACTACGACCTCGAGCACATCAGTGGAGGCACGGCGGCGATCGACCTCCTCTCACTGCTTACCTCGCAGCAGCGCGGCATTGGCCAGTGCAGCTTTTTCTATATCGACGACGACTCCGACTTTCAGCGCGCCATGGAAGCTCTCCACGCCAACCTGCGCAACGGGCGCGTCGCGGCCGGCTACGATCCCGCGACGACCACGCGAGATACTAGCAATCCTTCATCCGTCACTTTCACGGAGATGGTCGGTGGCGAGCGGTATCAGCGGGTGGTGATGATGTGGAAGGAGAGAAAGGCAGCAGTGGTTATGGATCGGCTTCGGCAGGCGTTCCAGATGATTGCCAAACGTCCCTCGGGCGGGCCGGCTCGCAGGTTTTGCATCGCAGCCACGAACGAGCGCTACTTCGCCGACCTGGTGCATGACGACCTGGCTGCCATCGTGCCAGTGGAGCTAGTCATCGAGAGCGCCGGGCTTCAGCCGCCTGGCTACGAGGAGCCGATCAACTACAAGACGTATCTCGGCGATCTCTATAGCGCAGCGGTGAATGAGAACCGATACGCGTTACCTTGCGGCGAGTACTTCAAGAAGGACCAGCGGATGACGGTGAAGAACGCGGGCCGCTATGAGTGCACGCCCGATACAAGCGACGGCGCACACGGGGATTCCTTTGTCTCTGGGGCTCTCGCAGAGTACGGGCTCACAGCGACGGGCGGGGCTATCGTCGACCCGTCCGGCATTCACTTCGGCGGCAATGGTAACGCCGGAAATCGACCCACCTTTCAGCCGAGGAGGCTTGTGGCATGAGGATCGCGCGCGCTCAATCCAAAGACGGTCGGGTCTTCCGTGCGGTGAATGGTAGCTACCACATCACGGCGCGTGCCGAGGCTTCCCAGGTGATTAATCCGAAGCCGCTCATCACTGGTCCTGAGGCACCGGCTTCTCTCGCACGCATCCTCCGGCCGCAAGCGAGCCACCGTTGGCTCCTCCCGCAGCTCGCGGCGATCACGCCGCAGTATATCGAGATGGTGTTGCGCAACGCCCTGGCGGGCTCGCACGTGCAGCAGTGGGAGCTGTTCGATCTCATGCTCGACACCTGGCCAGAGCTGACCGCGTGCGCCCAGGAACTCACGGACGGCGTCTCTGGCTTGAAGATGATCTTCGAGCCGTTCACCGAGGAAGATGAAGACGCCACCCCTTCCGCAATCGAGCGGGCGAAGCTGGTTAGCTCAGCCCTTCGGCGCATGGCTCCAGACGCAGCGGGCGACGAGAACGACCTGGAAGGCACACTCAAAGACATCATCGACGGATGGTTTCGCGGGGTGACCTGCCTGGAGATTGACTGGCACACGATCACCTCCGGCGCTCGCGGGGCGATCCTCGCCCCACGCAGCACCTTCTGGGTGCATCCGATGCACTTCGGCTGGTCAAGCGAGGGGCGCCTGGGTCTGCGGATCGACGAGCGCGGCGCGATGAACCACACGGCCTCCATGGAAGCGGTGGCGCCCCTCGTCGGTGCTTTCCCTCCGCATAAGTTTCTCGTCGGGATCCACAAGGCGAAGAGTGGATCCGCGCTCGGTGGCGCGCTCCTACGACCGCTCGCCTGGTGGTGGTGTGCGGCGAACTTCTCCGCCGATTGGTTGCTGAACCTCGCGCAGATCTTCGGTCTTCCGTTTCGCTGGGCCAACTACGATCCCACTGCGCCGCAAGACACGGTCGATCGCATCTGCAGCATGCTGCAGAATATGGGCAGTGCCGGCTGGGCTGCCTTCCCGGCCGGGACCACGATGGAGCTGAAGGAAGCGGGCGGAAAGACCGGCGATCACTCGCCCCAGGGCGAGCTGCTCGATCGCGCCGATCGCTATGCACGCCTGCTGATCCTCGGCCAGACAATGAGCGGCAGCCAGGACGCCAGCAAAGGCGGCGGCAAAGCCTTTGGTGCTGTGGAGAGCGACGTAAAAACGCAGCGCATCGAAGCCGCAGGCCGCTACGCCTGCCGCGTGATCAATGGGCAACTCATCCCTTCGGTCCTCACGCTTAACTACGGCGATGCCGACGAGGCCCCGAGACTGCGCCTGCTCGAAGACGAGGAAGGTAGCTACGAGGAGGCGCAACGCGACGAGATCCTCAGCCGCATCATGCCGCTGAGCCAGGCGTTCCTGCGCAAGAAATACGGCCAGCCAGAGCCGCAGGATGAGGAGGATCACGCGGGCGGCAAACCGGAGGAGCGCGCGGAGGATCCAAAGCTCAAAAAGACCATGGGCACCGAGATGAAGGCGCGAATCGCCAGCCTCATTGCGGAGACCGACGACGTCATCTTTGCGCGCGAACTGCGCGAGCTAGCTAG
>DASVRY010000086.1:0-1754 GCA_036388395.1 Chthoniobacteraceae bacterium | reverse complement strand
TAGTGCAATCGCGCGCGCCGGCCCGTCGCGTTTGAGTTGCTCAATCACATCGTGGCCTGTGCCGTCCGGCAGCCCGATGTCGCAGATAACCAGATCGATGCCGCCCTGTCTGAACGCAGCTACTCCGGCTGCGACGCTGTTCGCGGTCGTAACGGTGTAACCGCGCCGCCGCAGCGCGCGACTGAGCGCCTGCGCACTGTCTTCGTGATCCTCAACGATCAAGATCGAGTGCGTCCGTGCCGGCTTTCCAAGCTCCCCGGGCACCGCAGTCCCAGCAGAGGGAATCGCGTCTCCCGGCTTCGTCTGCAGGATCAGCGTGAACGTCGAGCCACGATCCACGCCCTCGCTCGCTGCGGTGAGTTTGCCTCCGTGCGCATCCACTAGTGCCTTCGAAATGCTCAGTCCGAGTCCAAGTCCGCCGAGCTTTTGCGCGACCCGCGCTCCTTGCTCAAAAGCGTCGAAGATCTTTGGCAGATGAATGCTGCTGATCCCAATGCCATTGTCCCGCACTTGGAGCATGATCGTTCCGGGCGCGGCATTTTGCGTCACGACGGCGATCCTGCCACCCGCCGGGGTGAACTTGATCGCATTTTTCAGCAGGTTCCAGAGCACCTGGCTGAGGCGCGCCGGGTCGCCCTTGGTAAGATCTTCTTTCGCCTGCAGATCGAGGTGGAGAGCGATGTTCTTCTTCTGCGCATCGCTGCGACAAATCTCCAAAGTCTCCTCGAGGCAGCGGTGCAAATGCACCGGATGAAAGTCGAGCTGCAGCTTCCCCTGGCTGACTCGGGTAAGATCCAGCAGATCGTCGATCAGCCGCGCTTCGAGCTCGATGTTCCGCTGGATGACTTCGAAGACTCCCCGCCAATCTTCGGGCGCGTTGTTCTCCTTCAGCGTCGAAGAGACGAGCGAGAGCACGGGTGTGAGCGGCGTCCGAAGTTCGTGGCTCAGGGTCGCGAGAAATTGATCCTTTGCTTGATTGGCGCGCTCGGCCGCGTCCTTGGCGGCGTGCAGTTCCCGAAGGATTTCATCCTTCCTCTGGCTGCTCTCCTTCGCCTCCCGGTAGAGGCGGTCGAGCTCATGATGCTGCTCATCCAGCCTTCGTTCCGCTTGCGCTTTGTAGATCGCGTTATGCACTGCGACCCGCAGCGTCTCGGCGGGTGTCCGACCTTTGATCAGGTAATCCTGGGCGCCGGTCTTGATCGCTTTCACCGCGATCATTTCGTCGCCGGTGCCAGTGAGCACGATGACCGGGAAGCAGTTCGTCCCGCCGTAGTTTTTCAGCTCTTCGAGGAACTCGATCCCGGTGCCATCCGGCAGGCTGTAATCGAGCAGCACGCAATCCGGCATGACCTTGAGGCAGGTTCCCATCGCCTGCTCCATGTGGTTCTCTTCGAAGAACTCGTAGGTGCACGTTTTATCCTGCTGCAGATAACGCCGCACCGTCTCCCGGTCTTCGGGAGCATCGTCGATGATGAGGATTTTTCGATGTTGCGGCATCGCGGGGCAGTTCGACGTCTGAAATCTACGCCGTCATTCCGCGGCGTGCACGGTGAAGAAAAAGGTCGCGCCCTGGCCTGGCTCGGATTCGACCCAGACCCGGCCTCCGTGACGTTCAACGATGCTTTTTACCACAGCCAGCCCCGCTCCGAAGCCGCCGCCGTACTCCTCGCGCAAATGCAATCGCCGGAAGATATGGAAGACCGCTTCGTGGTGCTTCGCGCGAATGCCGATGCCATTGTCCCGGACGAAGAAAA